>CAXTUK010000212.1:0-4690 GCA_964247395.1 uncultured Acetobacteraceae bacterium | reverse complement strand
TGTTGCCGCCCAGTTCCAGGATCGCGCGCGCGATCCTGGAACTGGGCGGCAACAACGCATCGATCGTGTGCCCTTCGGCGTCGCTCGCTCTGGCCGTGCGGGCGATCGCCTTCGGGGCGATGGGGACGGCCGGCCAGCGTTGCACCTCGTTGCGGCGCCTGTTCGTGCATCGCGAGGTTCACGGTCCGCTGCTGGGCCGGCTCGAGCCGGTCTATCGCCGCGTGATGGTCGGCGATCCGCTCGAGGACGGGACGCTGGTCGGGCCGCTGATCGACGAGGCGGCATTCTCCGCGATGAGCGAGGCGCTTGACGACGCGCGCGAGGCGGGCGGCACGGTCGTCGGCGGCGAGCGGGTCATCGTCCCCGGGCGGGAGGAAGGCGTCTATGTCCGGCCGGCGCTGGTGCGCATGCCGCGTCAGGCCGGGCCGATGCTGCGCGAGACGTTCGCGCCGATCCTGTACGTGGTCGCGGTCGGTTCGCTCGACGAGGCGATCGCGTTGCAGAACGGCGTCGCGCAGGGACTGTCGTCCTCGATCTTCACCAACGACCTGCGCGAGGCCGAGCGCTTCATGTCGTCGGCGGGCTCGGATTGCGGGATCGCCAACGTCAACATGGGCACCTCCGGGGCGGAGATCGGCGGCGCGTTCGGCGGCGAAAAGGAGACCGGCGGCGGCCGCGAGTCCGGTTCCGACAGCTGGAAGGCCTACATGCGGCGGATGACGAGCGCGGTGAACTACGGGACCGCGTTGCCGCTGGCGCAGGGGGTGGTGTTCGACGTCTGAGCGACCCGGCGCTTGCCTTTTGCGCCTTCGAGGGCTGAAACGTCCGAGCCGAGAATGAAAAGACCCCGGGGGAAGTCGTGTTCCATCAGCTCCTGACGCCGATCGGCGGCAGCCTCCTGCCGTCGTTCCTGGTGGCCAGCCTGCCGATCCTGACCGTGCTGGTGATGCTCGGCATCCTGCGGCGGCCGGCCTGGCAGGCCTCGCTCGGCGGCCTGATCGTCGGTCTCGTCCTCTCGACGTCGTTCTGGCGGTTGCCGACCGGTCTCGCGCTCGACAGCGTCGCCGCCGGGATCGTCTTCGCGCTCTGGCCGGTGATGTGGGTCGCCTTCAATGCGCTCATCCTCTACAACGTCGCGGTCACCTCCGGCCGCTTCGACGCGTTTCGCGAATGGATCCTGGTCCATCTCCCGGCGGATCGTCGTGTGGTGCTCATCGTCATCGGCTTCTGCTTCGGGGCGCTGCTCGAAGGCATCGCCGGGTTCGGCTCGACGATCGCGATCTCGTCGTCGCTGCTGATCCTGGTCGGCTGGACTCCCCTGGAGGCGCTGACCTATTCGCTGATCTTCGACACCGCTCCCGTCGCCTACGGCGCGCTCGGCATCCCGATCACCGTGCTCGGCACGGTGACGCATCAGTCCGACGTGGCGCTCGGCGCGATGGTCGGGCGTCAGCTCCCGGTCCTCGCCTTCATCCTGCCGTTCTACGTGATGGCGGTCTTCGGCGGCCGGCGTTCGGTCCGCGCGCTATGGCCGCTGCTGCTGGTCGCAGGCGGCAGTTTCGCGCTGATCCAGTTCAGCGTCTCGAACTTCTTCAACTATCGCCTGACGGACGTGTTCGCCTCGCTCGGGTCGTTGCTGATCGTGATCGCCTTCCTGCAGCTCTGGCGGCCGGCGCCCGACGCGCAGTTCAAGGCGGCCATCCAGGCTGCCGGCATGCCGCGCGCGATGCCGGCCTCGCTCGGCGCGGCGGCCCCCGGGGTCGCGCCGTGGCAGGGCTGGATTCCCTGGATCCTGGTCAGCGTCGTGGTGGTGATCTGGACGACGCTCGGGGTCCATCTGATCGGCCAGACCAAGGTGGCCTGGCCGGGGCTGAACAACGCGGTCTGGATCACCCTGTTCAGCCATCCCTATCCTGCGGTGTGGACATTCCAGCCGCTGGCGACAGGCACGTCGATCCTGTTCGCGAGCCTGCTGACGGCGGCGCTGTTCAGGTTGAGCCCGCGCGCCTACCTCGCCTGCGTGGCGCAGACCTGGCGGCAGATCCGGCTCGCGGTGATGACGGTGTCGCTCATCATGGGGCTGGCCTACCTGATGAACTACGCCGGCATGACCTACACGCTCGGCGACGCGACGGCGCATCTCGGCCTGTTCTTCGCGGTCGCGTCGGCGTTCCTGGGCTGGATCGCGGTGGCGCTGTCGGGCAGCGACACCTCCGGCAACGCGCTGTTCGGCAATCTGCAGGTGGTGGCGGCGCACCAGCTCCATCTCGATCCGATCCTGTTCGCGTCGACCAACTCGTCGGGCGGCGTGATGGGCAAGATGATCTCGCCGCAGAACATGTCGACCGGCGCCGCGGTCACGCCGCTCAAGGGGCAGGAAGGGCTGATCTTCTCCAAGACCTTCAAGCACAGCGTCGCGCTCACCTTCGTGGTGGCTTTCGTCGCCGTGTGCCAGCAGTTCCTGTTCCCCTGGATGATCCCGCGTTAGCGCTGGGTCGAGACGGGCCATCGCACGGTTCGACGCGCTGCTGGTGGCAGGCGGGCTGCTGATCGCGTTCCTTCTTCTTGGGCCGTTGCTGACGATCCCGCTGCACATCCCGTTGAACTACAACGAGGGCTGGAACGCGTATTTCGACCAGCGCGCGGTCGGCGCCGCGGCCGGGCCGCTCTACCCGGCGGCGGGCAGCCTCGTCTTCAACAACTATCCGCCGCTCTCGTTCTGTCTGGTCGGCGCGTTCGGGCGGTTCGTGATCGGCGACATGATCGTGGCGGGACGGATCGTTGCGACGGCGTCGCTGCTGGCCTCCGCGGCACTGCTCGGGGCATGCGTCAGGCTGCTCGGAGGCGAACCGAGGGGAAGCCTCGCCGCCTCCGGCTTGCTGCTGGTCTTTTCGAGCACGTTCTTTCGCGACTACGTCGCGATGGATGATCCGCAATGGCTGGCGCACGCGCTGATGCTGGGCGGCCTGGCGGTGCTGCTGCGCGGCCGGGCGGCGGGGCGGTTCCCGGCGGGACGCCTGGTTTCCGCGGCGCTGCTGATGGTGGCGGGCGGGTTCGTCAAGCACGACCTGGTCGGGCTGCCGCTGGCGGTCACGATCTGGCTGGCGCTCGTCCGACCGCGGGCGGCGGTGGTATGGCTGGGGGCTGCCGGGGGATTCGTGGCGCTCGGGCTGGCGGCGATCGCGATCTTGTATGGGCAGGCGGCGTTCTCGGACGTCCTGGAGCATCATCGGGTCTTCCGGGCAGGGCGGGTGATCAAGGCGCTGCAGCGTCTGTCCCCGCTGCTGCCGATGACGCTGATCGCCGGCCTGGCGTGTCGAAGGCGGCGAACCGGCGATCCGATCCTGTTCGCACTTCTGTTCGCAGCGATCTCGCTGGCGACCGGGATCCCGCAGCGCCTGGGCGAGGGCGTCTATTACAACGCGCATTTCGAGACGCTGATCGCGCTCTGCCTGACGACGGGCTTGCTGGTGTCGCGGGCGTTCGCCGGGCTGCGATGGGGTGGCCGTACGATCGGGCCGGCTGCGCTGGCAGGCTTCGCGGTGATCCCGGTGCTGCTGATGATGCCGTGGCAGCTGACCCGGGCGTGGCGGGACATCGTCGACGGGCAGGCGCGGGTGCGGTCATGGCAGCCGGTGATCGCGCGCATCGCGGGCTCGCCTGGAATGGCCGGCTGCGAGAGCCTGTCGCTGTGTCTCTGGGCGGGAAAGCCGTTCGCGATCGATGTGTTCAATTTCGACCAGAGCGTCCTGACCGGCGGCCCGATCGCTCGCCTCGATGGTCTGGCGCGCACCCACGCGTTCGGGATGTTCGAATACAGCGGTGATTCGTTCTCCGGCTTCGATCAGGCCGGAGCGTTCGCGCGCGACCCGGTCCTGGTCGAGCTGCTCAAGTATCGCTATGCGCCGGCCGGGACGGGGCCCGGCGGGGCCGTTCTGCTGGCGCCCCCGACATGACGGATCGGGATCACTCCATGTGCCAACCGTGGCTGACGAGGAGGGATTGGCCGGTCATCGCGTTGCTTCCGAAGCCGGCGAGGAAGAGGGTCGCTTCGGCCACGTCCTCGAGGGTGGTGAAGACGCCGTCGACGGTCTGGCCGAGCATGACGTCGCGGACGACCTCGTCCTCGGTGAGACCGAGGGTGGCGGCCTGCTCGGGAATCTGGCGGTCCATCAGGGGCGTGCGCACGAAGCCCGGGCAGACGACGTTGGCGCGGACGCCGTGTTCGGCGCCTTCGCGGGCGACGGTCCGGCAGAGGCCGAGCAGCCCGTGCTTGGCGGTGACATAGGGCGCCTTGAGCTTCGAGGCGACCTTCGAGTGGACCGAGCCGAGATAGACGATCGCGCCTTCGCCGCGCGCATACATGTGCGGCAGACAGGCCTTGGTGGCGAGGAAGGCGCCGTCGAGATGCACGGCCAGCAGACGACGCCAGTCGGCAAAGGCCAGCTCGTGCACCGGGCTGATGATCTGGATGCCGGCGTTGCTGACGAGGATGTCGAGACGACCGAAGCGTTCGGTGATCGCGGCGACACCCTCGTTCACCTCGGCTTCGCTGGTGACGTCCATCCTGAGCGTCATCGCGAACGGGCTGGGCGTGTCGTCGAGGTCGGCGGCGGCGACCAGGGCGCCCTCGCGGGCGAAGGCCCCGGCGATCGCCCGGCCGATGCCGCGCGCACCCCCGCTGACGAGC
>CAXTUK010000211.1:0-4700 GCA_964247395.1 uncultured Acetobacteraceae bacterium | reverse complement strand
GCCAAGAGGGAGCCCCAATGGCCGGCAAAAGCGCGGCGTAGAAGTCGAGCGGCGTTTTCCAGTTGGTGGCGTCAAGAGCGATCTTGCGCATTTGTTGAGGGCTCCCTATGGCGAGGTAAGGCTGGGCACAATATGAAACCGATAAAAACTGCGGTAATGATTGTTCGTGTAATACATATCGCCGTTGCTGAAATCGATAATGAGACGCCGTTCGCCGCGGTCGAAAATGCTGGGAGTACGCACGGTCAGTCCTCTGTAGTTTCCTGTGCTGGCGGGCAGAACAGCGCCTGTCTCATTGCTGGGACGATTTTCGTACGGCTCTTCCGACAATCGTCTCTGCCGCCGACCGCGCGCTTCGACGAAGGTGTTTAGCGTGTCGATGATCGCCTGCTGCTCTTCGAGCGTCGGCGGCTTGTTTAGTCCTTTCGGGTCGAGCGGATTGCCGGTGGTGGTGAAGGTCGTCCCGACGCCGCCTGGTGTGAAGGGTCCATTGGCAGCGACCCGGACGGGATCGAACCGGAGCTGGGACACGTGGAGCCGACCGCGCGGGAGATCGAAGGCGGCCGCGCCTTCAGCCGTGCCCCAGCGCCCGCTCTCCGCGCCGTGGCCGGCCGGCACGCGGGGCTGATCCGGATTGTATTTCTCGAGACGCGCCTCGGCCTCGTCGAGGGCGGCCGTGTCGAGGCCGAGCTCTTGCATCAAGCGGCGCGGCGTCATCCCCTGGTCGAGCAGCCGTGCCGCCGCCATGACCCGGTGCACGTCGACCGGCTCCGCGAGCCGGGGCAGCCCGGCGAACGCCAGTTGGATGGCTTATCGTTGCCTGGGCGTCAGCTCACGATCTTCAAGCTGACCTCGACATCCTGCTCCTCCTGCGCGCGAAACTCCTCGCGGCCGAGCGCCAGGTATTCGCTGACCAGCAAAAGCTCTTCCCTGACGTCATCGGGTAGATCTTGCGTGTTATAGACCTGGACGGTGTAGGGCGGATCGACGGCATTCATCCCGCCCCAGACCATTGAATCGATTAAGGCATCGACGCTGCGACCATGACCCGCCGGAGCACCGAGTGCCGGCAGAAGTGCGTGATAGAAATCCATGGCTTTCGTCCAACGCGCTGCATTCAGCTTGATTTCGCGCATTTTCATCATCCGGTGTTTTCACTTAGAGCATTTTCCGATCATGTTGCATCATATCCTGCGGCAGTGAGGTAGGCGGCGCATTCGGCAGGTTTGAAGCGGTCGATGGCTTCGGTGATGGCTTGCCAGAGCTTTGGAATGGTCCGCGGGGCGGCGGCGCGCAGCAGCGCCTTGAGCTTCGAGAAGGCCATCTCGATCGGGTTGAAGTCCGGCGAGTAGGCCGGCAGGTAGAGCAGCGTGGCCTTGGCCTCCTCAATGGCCTGGCGCACTCCGGCGACCTTGTGGGCCGGCAGGTTGTCCATGATGACGACATCGCCGGGCCGCAGCTCCGGCACGAGGATCGTCTCGACGTAGGCGCGGAAGGCTGGTCCGTCCATCGCGCCGTCGATGACGAAGGGGGCGATGAGGCCGCGCGAGGTCAGGCCGGCGGTGAAGGTGGTCGTCTTCCAGTGGCCGTGCGGCACCGCAGCGACACAGCGCTCGCCCCTCGGGGACCGGCCGCGCAGGCGCGCCATCTTGGTCGTCGCGGCGGTCTCGTCGATGAAGATGAGCGTGTCGGGATCGAGATCGAGCTGGCCTTCGAACCAAGCCTCACGCGCCGCCTTCACATCCGCACGCTGCTGCTCGGCGGCATGCGCGGTCTTTTTTTGTACGTGATCCCGCGTCGGTCGAAGAAGCGCCAGAACGTCGAGAGGCTGAATCGGGCACCATGCGTCTCGGTCAGCTTGGTTTGTAGCTCCTCGAGCGTCGCGTCGGGCGTCTCCTTCACCGCAGCAAGGATGAACGCGGCATGCCCCTCGATGCGCTGCGACTTGCGATCGCCGCCCTGTTTGGCCGGCGCAAGGCTGCCGGAAGCCTTATGGCGTTGGCACCAGCGAACCGCGCTGGCCACGCTGACCTCGAAGCGTGCCGCCGCCTGGTGCCGCGACATGCCGCCATCAACGGCGAGGACTACACGTTCACGAAGATCAGGCGACAACGGCTTGGCCATGCATGCCGACCTCCTCGCCAGCATGCAGCTTGAATCAGACAACAACCGATTTGGGAATCCCGCCCCGATTCCTCCCGATCGAAAAATGCTCTAGCAATTGAATTCAAGGAACGGGTAATGACGAGTGTTCTGATCCGGAACGTCGACAAGGCCTTGCACAAGCGCCTCAAGGCGAGCGCCGCTTCGCATCGAAGATTGCTCGAGGAGGAAGCACGCGAGCTTCTGCGTGTTGCCGTCGCGCGCCAGGAGACTCGACCGAGAGAGAATATAGCGGACGTCGCCCTGGGCTTGTTTGGCCGCGAACATGGTGTGGATCTAGACATTCCGCGTCGGGGGAGCGCGCCGAAAAGTACGCCGCCGGACTTCTCGGACTCGGCGTCCGGCGCGGGGGATACATGATCCTGCTCGACACGAATGTCATTTCTGAACTGATCCGGCCGGCGCCCAGATCACAATCTGAAGCGTCACGACGCCTCGATTTCATCAACCGGCCGCGCGAGACCGAGGCGTGCCGCCTGGTCCAACAGGTTTTTGACGGATGAAGCAGCCCACTGACGGCTGTCATGTGGCGTGCGCTCGCGCATCGTCTCGAGCTGAGCGCCTATGGCTCGTAGGGGCATAGCGGGTGTCGGCGAGCATCTTATCGTGAGAATCGATGATCTGGCGGCCTGGAAAGCCACTTAACGAGTAGGCGAAATTATCAGGTTAAGCGGTTTTTTGATCTGGGCTGGACTGACGATTGGGTCCTTCGCGAGTATCGCGTCGAACCGGAAGATCGGAATTCGCATGCCGCGGAAGCGCCGGAGTGCATCGAGCGGGTCGTCCATGACGATCGCAAGGGCCGCGAGAAGAGCGACGCGCGTGACAAGGGGGGAAGACCAAGGTCTTCCCGATCGCGCCGTTCAGGCCTTGGACGTCGGCGACGGTGTCGAAGTGAGGGATGATGGTGTCGATCAAACGCCGCGGGCGTCCCGGCGCCTCGTTGAACTCCGATGGTTCGGGCATTCGGCGCGCCCTGCCGCGCAGGCTCGATGACATCCTCGCCAGCTTGGCTCTGTTCTCGTAGGCGGCGAAAGGCTTTGGGGCGGGTCGGTCCGGATCTCCCCAGACATCGTCGAGCGGCGAACCGCAGGCGCGGCACGTAATCCGCCAACCCTGCGTCCAACTCCGCAAAACCGCTCCTCCAGCACTTCCCTGCTTGTGGCGGCCGGCGCAGGCCCGGCAAACTTGCTGCGGCCGCGTCAGTCGGACAAGTCTGTGGCAGTCCGCTGGGATACGCGCATGCGTCATTCCCATGATGACGTCGGGCGTAGCCAGAGCAGGCGCAGCATGGTTGCGGGGGAAACCTCGAAGGCTGGCACGACCTCAAGATCACCAGAGCGACCATCGTCAACGGTGCTCAATAGCGGGAAGTTCAAGAAGCGGTCGTTCGCTGCTCAACGCAGCGCTTTCGCAAGCCGTAGCAGCATCGCGGTAACCACCTGGGGATCAAGAGGCGCCGCCGCGTCGCGCACACGCGCTTCTGCATCGGCCACGATCCCAGAGGCTGCTTCCAGTGCTCCGCGACCCTTCGCCGTCAGCTCGGTCGTTTGAACTCGCCCGTGTTCGGGATGGGGTGTCCGTGCAATAAAGCCCGAACGCTCAAGTGCGACTAGGATTGCCTCCATCGTCTGTGGAGTCACAAAGCCGCGGCGCGCGAGCGCCGCGTTCGAAGCACCTGCTTCGACGTCCAGGAAGGTGAGGACTGCATACTGGGGCGTGGTTAGCCCAATCTCCCGTAGGCCAGAGTCCAAGCGGGTGCGTAGCGCCTGTTGAGCCTGCTTCAACGCAAAGCCGATCGTCGCGTACGGGTCTCCCATCCGCGAGCCAACCTTCAGACTTGACATATAAGGGCCCTTACATGTATCAGCCTGCTGATAGTAGAGGCTTGCGTAGCGAGGGAAAGCCCAGCCATGCCCCATCTGATCGGACCCGATTTCATTGGCATTCAAGCCGAAGATCTCGAGGCTGCACGGACATTCTACACTGAAGTGGTTGGGCTGAAGGCCGTCGCCAACAGTCCCCCAGGCGCCGTAGTGTTCGACAGCAAGCCGATCCCGTTCGCCGTCCGCACACCCTTGGTCGACTTAGGAAATACGGACAAGCTTGGCTGGGGCGTCGCTATCTGGTTCGGCTGCGACGACGCGGACGCGCTACATGACCACCTTGTCGAGCACGGGACGGCAATCGTTTTCGCGCCGAAGGATGGACCGTTTGGCCGCTACTTCGCGTTCTGCGACCCGTTTGGCTACATAATTACGCCCCACACGGTGGCGCAGTCTTGAGCGTAGACTGACTGTTGATGAGCAGCTGAAATTACACGCTGATTGGTGCTAGCAAGTGTTCTGCATCTGCCGACGGTACGAAAGGCTGATGCCCAAGACGCCGAACGCAGGCAACCAAAGCGGTCGACCCGCCACGGCCGCTTCAAGCCGCGTCAACTATCTTTCGTGATGACCTGGATTGGGCGCAAAGCGGACGTGCGCCGCGGTGGGCTAGGTGTTCAAGCGGGTGATGGATCACTCGCGGCCTCTCTG
>CAXTUK010000210.1:0-4728 GCA_964247395.1 uncultured Acetobacteraceae bacterium | reverse complement strand
CGAGAACCGGCTGCGCCCGGCCGCCGACACGCTGTTCCGCTCCGCCGCCGTCGCCTACGGCCCGCGGGTGATCGGCCTGGTGCTGACCGGGATGCTGGACGACGGCACGGAGGGGCTGATCGCGATCAAGCGGGCCGGCGGCATCACCGCCCGCATCCTCACCTATGGCGCCACTCTCCAGTCCCTCGAGGTGCCCGATCGCGACGGCGTCGCCGCCGACGTCGTCCTCGGCTACGCGACGCTCGAGGACTATGTCGAGCATCCCGAGTTCTTCGGCGCCACCGTCGGCCGCTACGCCAACCGCATCGCGCTCGGCCGTTTCGCCCTCGACGGCGCCACCTACACCCTCGCCCGCACCGACCCGCCCAACACCCTGCACGGCGGCATGCGCGGCTTCGACAAGCGCGTCTGGCAGGTCGCCGCCACCAGCGACGTTCCGCCGAGCGTCACCTTGCGCCGCATCAGCCCGGCCGGCGAGGAAGGCTTCCCCGGAACCCTGACCGTCGACGCCACCTACACCCTCTCGGACGAGGGAATGACGCTCCGCTACGAGGCGATCACCGACGCGCCCACGGTGCTCAACCTCACCAACCACACCTACTTCAACCTGGGCGGCGAGGCCTCCGCGCACACCGCGCACGACCATCTGCTGCAGATCGAGGCCGACCGGTTCACCCCGATCGACGTCTCGCTGATCCCCACCGGCGAGCTCGCCGACCTCGCCGGCACCCCGCTCGACTTCCGCCAGCCCGCCGTGATCGGCGCCCGCATCCGCGACGGGCGCTGCGAGCAGCTCGTGCTCGCCCGCGGCTACGATCACAACATGGTGCTGCGCGGCGGCGTCGCCGCCGAGCCCAGGCCGGCGGTCCGCGTCCTCGACCCCACGTCCGGACGCATGCTCGCCATCGCCACCACCGAGCCCGGCGTGCAGTTCTACTCGGGCAACTTCCTCGACGCCACCAAGGTCGGCAAGTCCGGCCACGTCTACCGCCAGGGCGACGGCATCGCCTTCGAGACCCAGCACTTCCCCGACAGCCCCAACCATCCGCACTTCCCGTCGACCAGGCTCGACCCGGGCCAGACCTTCGCCTCCGTCACCACCTGGCAGTTCTCCACCGCCGGGAGCCTGTGACCTCCGATCCACGCATCGACGGACCGCGAGCCGGCTGCGACACTTCCATCCCGGACCCGGCGCCCGAGTCCCCAGCTTCAGGACACCCATGGACACCAACATCCTCGCCGTCCGTCACGACCTCCTGACCGAGAACCCGGTCTACAAGCCGTTCCGCTACCCGTGGGCCTACGAGGCCTGGCACACCCAGCAGCGCGTCCACTGGCTGCCCGAGGAGGTGCCGCTCGCCGACGACGTCAAGGACTGGCACCGCAACCTGAGCGCGTCCGAGCAGCATCTGGTCACCCAGATCTTCCGCTTCTTCACCCAGTCCGACGTCGAAGTGAACAACTGCTACATGAAGCACTACAGCCAGGTGTTCAAACCCACCGAAGTGCTGATGATGCTGTCCGCCTTCTCCAACATCGAGACGATCCATATCGCCGCCTACTCGCATCTCCTCGACACCATCGGCATGCCCGAGACCGAATACTCCGCCTTCCTCAAATACAAGGAGATGAAGGACAAGTACGACTACATGCAGGGCTTCTCGGTGGCCAACAAGCGCGAGATCGCCAAGACGCTGGCGGCGTTCGGCGCCTTTACCGAGGGTCTGCAGCTCTTCGCCTCGTTCGCCATCCTGCTGAACTTCCCGCGCTTCAACAAGCTCAAGGGCATGGGCCAGATCGTGTCGTGGTCGGTGCGCGACGAGACGCTGCACTGCCTGTCGATCATCCGCCTGTTCCGGGTGTTCATCCAGGAGAACCCCGAGATCTGGACCGACGGCTTGCGCGCCGAACTGACCGGCATCTGCGAGACCATCGTCCACCACGAGGACGCCTTCATCGATCTCGCCTTCGAGCTCGGCTCCGTCGAGGGCCTGGATGCCGCCCAGGTCAAGCGCTACATCCGCTTCATCGCCGACCGGCGCCTGATGCAGCTCGGTCTCGAACCGCTCTACAACGTCGAGCGCAATCCGCTGCCCTGGCTCGACGACATGCTCAACGCCGTCGAGCACGCCAACTTCTTCGAGAACCGCTCCACCGAATACAGCCGCGCGTCCACCACCGGCACCTGGGAGGAGGCCTTCGCCGGCAGCGTGTTCGCCACCGCCCAGCCGTCCGGCGACGTGCTCCCGGCCTGACGGAACCCTCCCCGTCGCGTCACGTATGCTGGCTGTCAATGCAAGGGCTTCGGCGCGGTGCTGATCGAGCGCGGCTTCGCCCACGAACTGTCGGGTCACGCCAGGCTGGAATTCGGCCCCCGCGGCCTGCGTGCGACGCTCAGCGCGCCGCTCGGCAGGACCGTCTTCGAGCCGTCGTCCCCTTGAGCACGCAGCGCACGGCCAGTTCGTCGCCCCTGGCCGGACTCCGCGTCCTCGTCGTCGAGGACGAGCTCATGATCGCCATGCTGATCGAGGACATGCTCGTCGACGAGGCCTGCAACGTCGTGGGCCCCTGCAGCACCATCGCCGACGCGCTCGCCGCCGCGATCCCGGCCGACCGTCCCGGGTGGCTGGCCTGCAGCAAGCCTTTCACCGCCCTGACCCTGACCGGCATGCTCGCCGGGCTCGTCGCCCCCGCGCGCGGCTGATCTCAGACGAAACGGTCGATCAGGTTCTCCAGCCTCTCCTGCCGTCCCGAAACTGGTTGCGGATCAAGACCGTCCGGCACCGCCCGATCTGCGATCTCCGCCAGCGTGCCCCTGGGCGCGCGCGTGTCCCAGCCCGCATAACGCTCCGCCAGCGCCCGGTCGTAGCGTCCGTCCCGGATCAGCGCGTCGGCGGACAGCAGCGACCGCGCGCACGCATCCATCCCCCCCACATGCGCCGCCAGCAGGTCGTCGGGATCGAGCGACTGGCGTCGCACCTTCGCATCGAAGTTGCAGCCGCCCGAACCGAGGCCGCCCTGCCTGAGGACATGGTAGAATGCCATCGTGAGATCCTCGTCATGACGCGGGAACTGGTCGGTGTCCCAGCCCGACTGCGCGTCGCCCCGGTTGACGTCGAGCGATCCGAGCAGCCCCAGCGCGCACGCCAGCGCCACCTCGTGCTGGAAGGCGTGCCCCGCCAGCGTCGCATGGTTCGCCTCGAGGTTCAGCCTGACTTCGTTCTCCAGCCCGTATCGGCGCAGGAACCCGTGCACGCTCGCCACATCCCGGTCGTACTGGTGCTTGGTCGGCTCCTGCGGCTTGGGTTCGATCAGGATCGTGCCCCCGAACCCGATCCGGTGCTTGTGCTCGACCACCAGCGACAGGAACCGTCCCAGCTGGTCGAGCTCGCGTCCGAGGTCGGTGTTGAGCAGCGTCTCGTAGCCCTCGCGTCCGCCCCACAGCACGTAGTTCGCACCATCCAGCCGGTGCGTCGTCTCCAGTGCCGCCCGCACCTGCGCGCAGGCATGGGCGAACACGTCCGGATCGGGGTTCGTGCCCGCACCCGCCATGTAGCGCCGGTGCGAGAACAGGTTCGCCGTCCCCCACAGCAGCCTCACCTTCGCACTCGCCATCCGCTCGGCGAACAGGTCGGCGATCGAAGCGAGATTGGCGTTGCTCTCCGCCAGCGTCGCCCCCTCGGGTGCGATGTCGCGATCGTGGAAGCAGAAGAACGGCACGTCGAGCAGCCGGAACATCTCGAACGCGACGTCCGCCTTGGCGCGCGCCTGCGCCATCGGATCGCCGCCCTGCATCCAGGGCCGCCCGAACGTCTCGCCGCCGAAGGGATCCGATCCCGGCCAGGTGAACGAATGCCAGTAGGCCACCGCGAACCGAAGCTGCGCCTCCAGCGTGCGCCCGCCCACCATCCGGTCCTTGTCGTAGAACCGGAACGACAACGCCTCGTCGCTGGCCGGATCGAACCTGACCGGTTCCGATCGTGTGAAGAACCCGCTCACCGCATCGCCCTCCTCAAAGCCGGATACAGCGCGCGATACCGCCCGATCCGTTCCGCGTACGACGCCGCCAGCGCCGGCTCGGGTTCCAACGTCCCGGCACGCTCCGGCGGCAGGCACACCGACGCCGTATCCTCTCCCGTCGCCGCCAGCCGCGCCAGCCGCGCCGCGCCGAACGCCGCCCCGTGCTCGCCGGCCGACAGGACGTGCAGCCGGATGCCGAGCACCGACGCGAGCATCGCCACCCAGGTCCGGCTCCTCGATCCGCCGCCGATCACGTCGGCCTCGCCGATCGCGCTGCCCGCCCGCGTCAGCCCGTCCAGGCAGTCCCGCATCGAGAACGCGACCCCTTCCAGCACCGCCTGCGTCAACGCGGCGCGTCCCGTCCCGAGCGTCAGCCCGGCGAAGCCGCCCCTGATCGCGGCGTCGTTGTGCGGCGTCCGCTCGCCCGCCAGGTACGGCAGGAACAGCGCCTCGCTCGGCCGCTCGATCACCGCCGGCAGCTCGTCGAGCAACGCGGCCTCCTCCATCCCCGCCCCCCCGGCCCACCCGGCGAGCGACGAGGCCGCCGACAGCGTCACCCCCATCTGGTGCCAGGTGTCCGGCACCGTGTGGCAGAACGCATGCACCGCCTCGTCCGGGTTGGGCAGGAACCGGTCGGTGGTCGCGAACAGCACCCCCGACGTGCCGAGCGAGACGAACGCGCTGCCCGCCTCGATCGCGCCCAGTCCC
>CAXTUK010000209.1:4477-4746 GCA_964247395.1 uncultured Acetobacteraceae bacterium | reverse complement strand
GCGGCGGCCGAGAAGCCCAGCTCGCCCGCGACGTCGCGAGTCCGGTCGCGTATCTCCTCGAGCCCGATCGCCAGCACCTGCCGCTTGAGCGCCTCGTCGCGCGGCGACAGCCGGTCCAGCCCCAGCCGCACCACCAGCGTCCGCAGCGTGGTGCCGTTGACCAGCAGCGTGAACAGCACGAACCCCGTCGCCACCACGGCCACGAAATGCGCGGTGCCGGCCGGCACCCCCCGGTTATCGGGGACCGCCCGGCCCCGCGCCACCCTGAT
>CAXTUK010000209.1:0-4467 GCA_964247395.1 uncultured Acetobacteraceae bacterium | reverse complement strand
GCGCAGGCCGCCCCACAGCATCGTCACCTTGAACAACGTCGGCACCGGCCGCGAGATTCGCGCCAGCACCATCAAGGGCAGCAGCCCGAACAGCACCGCGCCGCGCGCGGCCAGGGCCGCCAGCACCGTGATGGCGACCAGCAGGACGTCCCGCCCGGTGATGCCGAGCATCAGGCGGGCCACCAGCATGGAGGCGAGCACGAAGACCAGCGACCCCGCCCAGAACGCCAGCTGCTCCCACAGCTCCGACAGGAAGCGCCAGCTCTGCGGCCGCATGGTCGACGGGCCAAACATCGACAGGGTGAGGCCCGAGGCCGCCACCGCCACCACCCCCGACAGGTGCAGCGCGTGCTCGCAGACGATATAGGCGATGAACGGCAGCGCCAGCGTCAGCGACACCTCGCCCGCGACCGTCTCGCCCACTTTGGCGATCAGCAGCAGCGTCGCCCGACCGAGCGCGATCCCGATCGCCAGCGCGCCCCCGAACGAGACCGCGAAGGTGGCCGCGGCCGGTCCGAGCGCCACCGCCCGATGCCCCGTCACCCCCAGCAGCAGGATCGAGAAGATCGAGATCGCGGCAGCGTCGTTGAGCAGCGCCTCGCCTTCCACCAGCCGCGTCAACCGGGACGCGGCGCCGATGTCGCGGAAGATCCCCGTCACCGCCGACGGGTCGGTGTTGGCGACGATGGCGCCGAGCAGCAGGCAAACGGTCAGGTCCATGTGCGCGAACGGCGCGAGCGCGAGCCCGATCGCCGCCGTGCTCGCCGCCACCGCCACGATCGCCAGCGCCAGCACCGAGGCCGCGTCGTGCGCCAGCCGCCGCACGTCGATCGCGAGCGCGCCCGAGAACACCAGGATCGGCAGGAACACCAGCAGGATGGCGCGGCTGTCGATCGGCAGATCGATCACGGTGCGTGCCGCCCGGTCGAAGACGTGGATGTCGGGCGAGCGCAGCAGCAGGTCGGCGCCGCCGCCGATCGCCACGCCCACCACCGCCAGCACCACCGTCTCGGGCAGCGCCAGCCGTCGCGCCACCGGCTGGGCGACGCTCACGATCACCAGCAGGATCGCGATCGCCAGCAGAACGCCAGGCAGTCCAGCCATCGAACCTCCCTGCAAAACACGCTCGACGATCCACCTGTAGCATTCGGCGAGGATTGCGCGCGGCCGGTCCCGGTCCGGATGGACAAAACCCGGCCTTTTGGCGATGAGACGCTGATGTGAACGGGGCGCGGCCGGCGGCCGCTACGGGAGTGCCTGATGCCTGCTTCGGTCCGACGCCTGTCCGCCCTGGTCGGCGGCACGGCGCTCATCGCCGCCCTCGCCACCGGCGCGGCACAAGGGGTTCGCGCCCAGTCCACCGCCCAGGCGCCGGGACGCGTGCCCGCGTCGATCACGCCCCAGCAGGGCGGCAAGCCGCAATCCGATGCCGCCGCCAGGCACGACCGCTTCGACGCCCGCCCGGCCGCGATGGCGCAGCCCGGACCGCCGCAGCAGGCGAGCCACCAGGTCCCCGACCAGGCCGACGCCGCCCTGATCCGGCACGGCGAGTACATGATCCAGGCGTCCGACTGCATGCCCTGCCACTCGCGCCCGGGCGGCACGCCCTATGCCGGCGGCCTGATCCTCGACACGCCGTTCGGCAAGATGGCGACGCCGAACATCACCCAGGACAGGCAGACCGGTCTCGGCAGGTGGACCGAGAGTGATTTCTGGAACCTGCTCCACAACGGCAAGGGGCCGCATCTGGGCGAGTACATCTACCCGACGATGACCTACACGTCGTACACCAAGCTGACGCGCGACGACGTGCACGCGATGTGGGCCTACATGCGCACCCTCAAGCCGGTCGACGCCCCGCGCCTGCCCGTCCAGCTGCCCTTCCCGTTCAACATCCGCCTGTCGCTGCTCGGCTGGCAGATCATGTTCATGGACCGCGGCACCTACAAACCCGACCCGCGCCAGTCGGCCGCCTGGAACCGCGGCGCCTACCTCGTCGAGGGCGCCGGCCATTGCGGCGAGTGCCACACCCCGCGCAACCCTCTCGGCGGCATGATCGACAGCCAGTCCCTCGCCGGCGCGGTGGTCGACGGATTCCTCGCGCCCAACATCTCGTCGGACGCCAGGTTCGGCATCGGCGGCTGGTCCGAACAGGAGATCGTCGACTTCCTCCATCGCGGCAGCACCGCCCGCACCGTCGTCTTCGGCCCGATGAGCGAGGTCGTGCACGACAGCATGGCCTACATGACCGACGACGACCTGCACGCCATCGCCACCTATCTCAAGGCGACACCGCCCCGGCACGGCGCGCTGATCGACCCTGCCCGCGACCAGCGCCAGTCCGTCGCCCGCGGCGCCGCCGTCTACGCGGCCAACTGCGCCCAGTGCCATCAGGCCAACGGCGCCGGCGTCGCCAACTCGATCCCCATGCTGGCCAGTAACTCGGTCGTCATCCAGCGCGGTCCGGAGGACGCCGCGAGGCCGATCCGGGGCGGTCTGGCGGGCCTGGGCACATCCGGCGCTAGGCCGTCGTTCGGCGGCGCGCTCGACGACCGCGAGGTCGCCGACGTGGTCAACTACGTCCGCACCGAGTGGGGCAACACCAGCGACGCCAGCGCCACGCCGGCGAGCATCGCCGCGATCCGCGCCGGCGCCGCGACCGGCCTCGGCGGTTCGCCGGCGGCGCGCGCGCTCGGCTGCGGCAAGATCGGCGAGGGCACGGTCCCGGACACCATCGCCACCGAGGACGAGGTCTCCATCGCCAGCTGGGCCGCCGACGGCAACGCCCAGAACGCCATCCTGGCGCTCGCCAATCGCGCCAAGCGCGACAACCAGGACGCCACCCCGGCCGACGTGCTGCGCACCATCGTCGCCGCCGCGTGCCCGGTCATCGCCAGCACGCCCCGGATCGGCGAGGCCGAGAAGCGCCGGCGGCTGGCCGACTTCGCCGTCCAGGCCGGGCGGCAGGTCGCGCTGATCTTTCCGCAATCCGCCCGGAAGATCCTCGTCAGCGCCGTCGTCTCTCCGGACATGGCCGACACCATCAACCAGGCCGCCCAGTCGGCGCACATGACCACCCAGGCCTGGATCGCCAGCCAGCTCCAGAAGATCGCCCCGAAGCAGTAACCGCCGTCACCGCACCGAGGAGATCGACATGGCTGACGTGACCATCGGCGGCATCACCATCGCGGACACGCTGCACGCCTTCGTCAACGACGAAGCGCTGCCGGGCACCGGTCTCAAGCCGGACGAGTTCTGGCCCGGCTTCGCGGCCCTGATGACCGATCTCGCCCCGGTCAACGCCCGCCTGCTCGCCCGTCGCGACGATCTCCAGGCGCAGATCGACCGCTGGCATTTCGGCCGGCGCGGCCAGCCGCATGATCCCGCCGCCTACGAGGCGTTCCTGCGCGAGATCGGCTATCTGGTCGCCGAGCCCGCCGCGCTGGCCGTCACCACCGCCAATGTCGACCCGGAGATCGCCCTGGTGGCCGGCCCGCAGCTCGTCGTTCCGGTCAGCAACGCCCGCTACGCCCTCAATGCCGCCAACGCGCGTTGGGGCAGCCTCTACGATGCGCTCTATGGCACGGACGCCATCTCCGATGCGGCTGGCCACGCCCGAAGCGAAGATGGCGCCTACAACGCCAGGCGTGGCGACGCCGTCATCGCCCACGGCCGCGCCATCCTGGACCAGTCGGCCCGGCTCGCGCATGGCACGCACACCGACGCCACCGCCTACGCGGTGCGCGACGGCCAGCTCGTCGTCATCCTGTCCGACGGCTCGGTGACCGCCCTGGCCGATCCCGCCTGCCTGGTCGGCTTCACCGGCGATGCCGACTCGCCGGCCGCTATCATGCTCGTCCGTCACGGCCTGCACCTCGAGATCGTGCTCGACCGCGACCATCGCATCGGCCGGACCGATCGCGCCGGCGTCGCCGACATCGTGCTCGAGAGCGCGCTCAGCACCATCATCGACTGCGAGGACAGCGTCGCGGCCGTCGACGCGGACGACAAGGTCCTGGTCTATCGCAACTGGCTCGGGCTGATGCGCGGCACGCTGACGGCGAACTTCGAGAAGGCCGGCCGCAGCGTCGAGCGCGCGCTCAACCCGGACCGCACCATCGAACGCCGCGACGGGAGCACTCTCACCCTGCCCGGCCGCTCGCTGCTGCTGGTCCGCAACGTCGGCATGCACATGCTGACCGACATGGTCCGCGGCCCGGACGGCGAGAACCTGCCCGAGACACTGCTCGACGCCGTCGTGCCCGCGCTGATCGCGCTGCACGACGTGCGCGGCATCCCGGCGATCCACAACAGCCGCGCCAAGTCGATCTATCTGGTCAAGCCGAAGATGCACGGACCCGAGGAGGTCGCCTTCGCGACCGAGCTGTTCGGCCGCGTCGAGGACCTGCTGTCGCTACCGCGCAACACGCTCAAGATCGGCATCATGGACGAGGAGCGGCGCACCAG
>CAXTUK010000208.1:0-4759 GCA_964247395.1 uncultured Acetobacteraceae bacterium | reverse complement strand
AGAAGCCGCGGCCGTTCTTCTGGCCGCGCCGGTCGCGCTCGCAGAGCACGTCGCGCAGCGTCGCACCTTTCGACGTCTCCTTGTTCCAGCCGAGATCGAGCCCGGCGAGGTCGGACATCTGGAACGGGCCCATCGGAAAGCCGAAGTCGAGCAGCACCTGGTCCACCTGCCAGGGCCGCGCACCCTGCATGAGCAGCTTGAACGCCTCGCGCTGCCTGGGTGTCAGCATGCGGTTGCCGATGAAGCCGTCGCAGACGCCGGCGACGACAGCGACCTTGCCGATCTTCTTGGCAAGCGCCATGCAGGTGGCCAGCACCGCGGGCGCGGTCTTCGCGCCGCGCACGATCTCGAGCAGGCGCATCACGTTGGCCGGCGAGAAGAAATGCAGCCCGAGCACGTGCTCCGGCCGTCTGGTGACGGACGCGATCTGGTCGATGTCGAGGTAGCTGGTGTTGGATGCCAGGATCGCGCCCTGCTTGACGATCCCGTCGAGCCTCGCGAACACCTCCTTCTTGACGCCCATCTCCTCGAACACCGCCTCGATGACCAGGTCGCAATCGGCGAGATCGTCGTAGGACAGGGTCGGATGCAGGTGGCCCATCGCGGCCTCGACCTGCTCGTTCGTCAGGCGGCCCCGCCTGGCGGTGTTCTCGTAGTTCCTTCGCATGACGCCGACGCCGCGCTCGAGCGGCGCCTGCTCGCGCTCGACGATCACCACTTCGAGGCCGGCGGAGAGGAAGTTCATCGCGATGCCGCCGCCCATGGTGCCGGCGCCCAGGATGCCAACCTTCCTGATCGGGATCAGCGCGATGTCGGCGGCGATGCCGTCGATCTTGGCGGCCGCACGCTCGGCGAAGAAGTTGTGCCGGAGTGCCTGGGATTGCGTCCCGCTCACCAGGCGGATGAACAGCTCGCGCTCCCTGGCCATGCCTGCCGCGAACGGGAGTTCGACGGCGGCGCGGACCGCCTCGATGCAGGCTTCGGGCGCCTCGAAGCCGCGCAACCGGCGCTTGTGCTCTTCGCGGAAGCGGTCGAAGACGCTGGCGTCCGTGCCTTGGATCCTGTCGGTCAGGCGGCTGGAGACCGGATGCTCGCCGCCGCCGGCCATCTCGCGGGCGAACGCCACCGCGTCGGCTTCGAGCGAGGTCTCGCCCGCGATCCGGTCGATCAGCCCGAGCCGCATGAACGACGCGGCGACCAGCCTCGGCGCCATCGTGGTGCCGCTGAACGCCTGGTGGACGGGCCTCGAGCTGCGATACGGCCTGGCCGACTCCGGCGCGACACTGCTGGTCTGCGACGCCGAGCGCTGGGACCGCATCCGCCCGCATCGGGGCGAGCTGCCGGCGCTCGAACACGTCCTGGTCTCGCGCGTCGGCGTGCAGGCCGAGGCGATCGACCGTCTCGAAGACATCATCGGCTCGCCTGGCGCCTATGCCGGGCTGCCGGACGCCGACCTGCCGGCCGTGCAGATCGCGCCCGACGATGACGCCACCATCTTCTATACCAGCGGCACGACGGGCCTGCCGAAGGGCGCGCTCGGCACCCACCGCAACATCCTCACCTGCGTCCTGTCCGGCGCCTACACGGTGGCGCGGGCGGCGCTGCGGCGCGGCGATGCGCCCTCCGGGATCGCGCCGCAGACGGCGCTGATGGTGATCCCGATGTTCCACGTCACCGCCTGCTGCTCGATCATGATGGGGACGCTGGCGGGCGGGCACACGCTGGTGTTCATGCGCAAATGGGACACCGTCCGCGCGTTCGAGCTGATCGAACGCGAGCGCGTGACCACCACCGGCGGCGTGCCGACGATCGCCTGGCAGCTGATCGAGCATCCCGACCGCCACAGATACGATCTGAGCTCGCTCGAATCGGTGTCCTACGGCGGCGCGCCCTCGGCGCCGGAGCTGGTGCGCCGCATCCACGGCGAGCTCGCGGCGGTGCCCGGCAGCGGCTGGGGGATGACGGAGACGTCGGCCACCGTGACCGGCCACAATTCGGAGGACTACCTCAACCGGCCCGACAGCTGCGGCCCGGCGCTGCCGGTCTCCGACCTGAGGATCATCGGCCAGGACGGGCGCGAGTTGCCGGCCGGCGAGGTGGGCGAGCTCTGGGCGAGCGGGCCGCAGATCGTCAAGGGCTACTGGAACAATCCGGAGGCCACCGCCTCGAGCTTCCGCGATGGCTGGGTGCGGACCGGCGATCTCGCACGGCTGGACGCCGAAGGCTTCTGCTTCATCGTCGACCGGGCGAAGGACATCGTCATCCGCGGCGGCGAGAACATCTATTCCTCGGAAGTGGAGAACGTCCTCTACGACCATCCGGCGGTGACGGACGCGGCGCTCGTCGGCATCCCGCACCGGACGCTGGGCGAGGAGCCGGCGGCGATCGTCCATCTCGCGCCAGGGGAGCACGCGACCGAGCCGGAGCTGCAGGCCTGGGTGGGCGCGCGCCTGGCCGCCTTCAAGGTGCCGGTGCGCGTCCTGTTTGTCGATGGGACGCTGCCCCGCAACGCGAACGGCAAGATCCTCAAGGGTGAGCTCAGGGCCCTGTTCGAGGTCGCGCGCGTGGCAGCCGGCTGACGTTGGTGCGGGACGTCGGGTCCTTTGCGTTCTCCGGGGTCGAGAACTTCCGCGATTTCGGCGGCGTGCCATCGGCTCACGGCGGCAGGCTGCGGACGGGGCGCCTGTTCCGCTCGGCCCATCTTGGCCAGGCGAGCATGGCCGACATCGAGGCGCTCGAAGGCCTCGGCATCGGCGTGATCACCGACCTGCGCCGGCCCACCGAGAGGGCGCGCGAGCCGTCACGGTGGCAGGATTTCACCGGCAGGCTGATCAGCTCCGACGAGGGCGACCGGGCCGAGGGACCGCATGTCGAGTTCCTTCGCCAGGGCGATCTGAGCGACGAAGGCGTCGAGGCCTATCTCGGCCGCTACTACCGCGAGGCGCCGTTCGAGCCGCGGCACCTGTCGATGTTCGCGGCGACCTTCGCGGCGCTGGACGGCGGCGAGGGCGCGCTGCTGGTGCACTGCACCGCCGGCAAGGACCGGACCGGGCTGCTCGCCGCCCTGATCCAGCGCGCGCTGGGCGCCCGCGAGGCGGACGTGACGGACGACTTCGTCGAGACCAACCGGGTGATGATGAACCGGGCGCGCCGGGAGCGGGTGGCCGCCATCCTGCGCCCGCTCGTCGGCCGCGAGCCGAGCGAGGCGATCCTGGTCGGCTTCATGGGCGTCAGCGCCGGACATCTCGATCTGGCCTTCGCCGCGATCGACGAACGCGCCGGCGGCCTCGAGCGGTATCTCGCCACGCTCGACGTCGACGCGAGGCGCCTCGAGAGGCTGCGCGGCAAGCTGCTGAACTGAAGAACGGCAAACGGGAGGACGACCATGCTCGACATGACGCCTGTGGCGGAAGGACTGCAGTTCCCGGAGGGACCCGTGGTGCTGGCGGACGGCTCCATCCTGCTCGTCGAGATACGCGGGAAGACGCTCACGCGCGTGCGGCCGGACGGCGCGGTCGACATCGTGGCCGAGCTCGGCGGCGGCCCGAACGGGGCGGCAATCGGACCTGGCGGCCTGGTGTTCGTCTGCAACAATGGCGGTCGCTTCGTCTTTCGCCAGGAGGGCGGCCTGACGGTGCCCGGGCCCCTGCCGCCGGAGCACAGGGGCGGCTCGATCCAGACCGTCGATCTCTCGAACGGTGCGATCAGCACGCTCTACGACCAGTGCGATGGCCGGAAGCTGCTTGCCCCCAACGACCTGGTGTTCGACCACGAGGGCGGCTTCTGGTTCACCGATCATGGCACGGCGACCGCGGAGAGCGCGCAGATCGGGGCGATCTGCTACGCGCGCGCCGACGGCTCGTCCGTCCGCATCGCCGGCCGGCTGCCGACCCCGAACGGGATCGGCCTGTCGCCGGACGGCAGGACGCTCTACGTGGCCGACACCCAGTCGGGGCGGCTGTGGGGCTGCGACATCGTCGGTCCCGGCGAGCTCGGCCCCGGCGTGCTGCCTGGGCTTCCAGGGCGCGTGGTGGCGAGGCTGCCCGGCTACCAGTTGATGGACAGCCTGGCGGTGGAGGCGGACGGCAGGGTGTGCGTGGCGACCCTGATCGACGGCGGCATCGCCGCCTGCACGCCGGCGGGCGAGATCGAGCATTTTCCGCTGACCGACCCGATGACCACCAACATCGCGTTCGGCGGCGCCGACATGCGCGACGCCTGGATCACGGCGTCCGGCACCGGCAGGCTCTATCGCACGCGCTGGCCGCGCCCGGGACTGAGGCTGGCCTACGGTGGCTGAGGTGTCCGGCGGAGCACGAACGGGTGCGACGAGGACAGTCCTCCGTCGACCACCAGCGCCTGGCCGTTGACGTAGCTCGCGGCATCGGAGGCGAGGAACAGGGCGGCCTGGGCGATCTCGTCGGGTCTGCCGCCGCGCTTGAGCGGGTTGAGCTGGCCGATGCGGTCGGAGGTGCCGGCGGCGCGCGCCCGGTCGTAGGTGGTCCTGGTCATCCCGGTCTCGATCAGCCCGGGGCAGATGGCGTTCACCCGCACGCCGGTGCCGGCGAGCTGCTGGGCGGCGGTCTGCACCAGGTTGATCACGCCGGCCTTCGAGGCGGAGTAGGGCGCGGGTCCGGCGCCCGAGCGCAGGCCGCCGACGGAGGCGGTGCAGACGATCGCGCCGCCGCCACGCTCGACGAGCCTCGGCGCCGCATGCTTGACCGCGAGGAACGGCCCGATGAGGTTCACCCGCAGCACC
>CAXTUK010000207.1:0-4767 GCA_964247395.1 uncultured Acetobacteraceae bacterium | reverse complement strand
CCGAGCAGGCCGGCCAGGGCCCGGCCGCCGCCGGCCTCCGGGGTGACGCAGCCGAGCGCGCTGTCGGTGCCGTCGCTGACGAGGGCGACGAAGAGGGTGGAGGGCTCGTCGAGACGGTCGGGGACGAGGATGAGGTAGGGCGTGCTCCCGGCGCCGCGCTCGCGCCAGGTTCGCGGAAGCAGGTCACGCCACTGGCTCAGCCACCAGGCCAGAAACTCGTCGAGCATCCTGATCGCCACACCCTGAAGCCACCGCGGGCTGGGGTGTTGCTATCCAGGGCAAGGGACACTGTCCAGGGTTTTCCGGCCCTCCGATCAAGTTGTTGCGATCGTGTGGCAGGAGCGGGGCGCTGCCCCGCGCCTGCGTGCGCTACTTGGACTTCCCGGTTGGCTTCTTGTCGTCTCCCTGCGGCTTGAGGAAGGTCGCGCTGAGCGGCGCCGCCTTCTTGTCGGCCTTCGGCTTCTTGGCTTCGCGGTTGCCGCGCTGCTTGTCGCCCTTGCCCATGTCCGTTCTCCCGTCGGCGTGTCGCCGTGGATGGAACCTACGCGCGCCGGAGCGCGAGGGCGAGCCTCGACGATGTCAGGTCGTGCGGGTCCGGGCGGAGCGCGAGGCGGAGCCTCGCTTCATCTTCGCCGGATCATAGCCGCCCCCGCCCGGTCCGAGCGGCTGCGGCGTCCGCTCGCGCTGGCCGGGGCGCGACGAGACGGGCGGCGGCTCGAGACCGAGGGCGAGCGCCTCGAGCCGCTTGATCTCGTCGCGCAAGCGGCCGGCCTCCTCGAACTCGAGGTCGGCGGCGGCGGCGCGCATGCGGCGCTCGAGCTCGGCGATCGAGCTCTTCAGATCGCGACCGACCAGTTCGAGATCCTTGCCGCCGCGCACCGGCTTGACCGTGACGTAGTCCTGCTCGAAGACCGAGCTCATCGCCTCCGAGATGTGGCTGCGCACCGATTGCGGGGTGATGCCGTTCGCCTGGTTCCAGCGCGTCTGCTTGTCGCGCCGGCGTGCGGTCTCGTCGATGGCGAAGCTGAGGCTCTCGGTCATCACGTCGGCGTAGAGCACCACGCGGCCGTCGATGTTGCGCGCGGCGCGGCCGATGGTCTGCACCAGCGACGTCCTGCTGCGCAGGAAGCCTTCCTTGTCGGCGTCGAGGATGGCGACGAGCGCGCATTCCGGGATGTCGAGGCCTTCGCGCAGCAGGTTGATGCCGACCAGCACGTCGAACACGCCGAGGCGCAGGTCGCGGATGATCTCGATCCGCTCGAGCGTGTCGACGTCGGAATGGAGGTAGCGGACCTTGACGCCGTGCTCGGTCAGGTACTCGGTCAGGTCCTCGGCCATCCGCTTGGTCAGCGTGGTGACGAGAATGCGGCCGCCACGCGAGGTGACGGCGCGGCATTCGTGCAGCAGGTCGTCGACCTGGCGCTCGACGGGGCGGATCTCGATCGCCGGGTCGATCAGCCCGGTGGGGCGGATGACCTGCTCGGCGAAGACGCCCGCGGTGCGCTCGAGCTCCCACGGCCCGGGGGTGGCGCTGACGAAGAGCGTCTGCGGGCGGAAGCGTTCCCATTCGGCGAACTTGAGCGGCCGGTTGTCGATGCAGGACGGCAGCCGGAAGCCGAACTCCGACAGGATCGACTTGCGCGCATGGTCGCCGCGCTCCATGCCGCCGATCTGCGGCACGGTGACGTGGCTCTCGTCGACGACCAGGATCGCGTCCTCGGGCAGGTATTCGAACAGGGTGGGCGGCGGCTCGCCGGGCCGGCGCCCGGACAGGTAGCGCGAGTAGTTCTCGATGCCCTTGCAGACGCCGACGGTCTCCATCATCTCGAGATCGAACTGGGTGCGCTGCTGCAGGCGCTCGGCCTCGAGCAGCTTGCCGTCGGCGACGAGTTCATCGAGGCGGTGCCTGAGCTCCTGCCTGATCTCGACGATCGCCTGGTTGAGCGTCGGCCGCGGCGTCACGTAGTGCGAGTTGGCGTAGATGCTGACCTGCTCGAGGTCGGCGGTCCTCTCGCCGGTCAGCGGGTCGAATTCCTGGATGGAGTCGATGTCGTCGCCGAACAGGGTGACGCGCCAGGCGCGGTCCTCGTGCTGGCTGGGGAAGATGTCGACGGTCTCGCCGCGCACCCGGAAGGTGCCGCGCTGGAAGGCGCTGTCGTTGCGCTTGTACTGCTGCTCGACGAGCGCGCGGACCAGCACGTCGCGGGCGATGGCGCCGCCGCGCTCGAGACGCACCACCATGCGCGAATAGGTCTCGACCGAGCCGATGCCGTAGATGCAGGAGACGGAGGCGACGATGATGACGTCGTTGCGTTCAAGTAACGCCTGCGTCGCCGCGTGCCGCATGCGGTCGATCTGCTCGTTGATCTGGGCGTCCTTCTCGATGTAGGTGTCGGAACGAGGGACGTAGGCCTCCGGCTGGTAGTAGTCGTAGTAGCTGACGAAGTATTCGACGGCGTTGTCGGGGAAGAAGCCCTTCATCTCGTTGTAGAGCTGGGCGGCGAGCGTCTTGTTGGGCGCCAGCACCAGGGCGGGACGCTGGGTGGCCTCGATCACCTTCGCCACCGTGAAGGTCTTGCCAGAGCCGGTGACGCCGAGCAGCACCTGGTCGCGCTCGCCGTTCTCGACGCCGCCGACGAGTTCGCGGATCGCGGCCGGCTGGTCGCCGGCCGGCTCGTAGTCGGACTTGAGCGTGAAGCGGCGCGTGCGCTCCTTGGCCGGCTGGTGGCGCGGCGTGAACGGGCGGTCGGACACGCGGGCGAGGACTTCGGACATGCGATCAGGATGGGCTGGCCGGCCATCGCCGGCAAGGCCGGCCGGCTGCCGCAAAGCTTGGCCGCCCTGGACAAATTTTATCGATTTGTCATGATTTGGACAGGCAGGGCTGCTATGTCGGGTTTTCGCGCCGGGAGAGACTGGACTTGAGCAATCACACGTGGATCCCGGGGGCCAAGGGCTACCTGTTCGACCAGACCAAGTATAGCGACGACACCGCCTTCCAGCCCGGCGACACGATCAGTTTCACCACCGGCAACCCATCGTTCGCGACGGTCTACGCGCCGGGTCAGCCGCCCGCCGCCGCGATCATCCAGGCGGGGACCTTCGACTTCACGCCGGGTGGGACGTCGCTGTTCGAATTCGACCTGCAGAACGCCGGTTTCGGATCGTCCGACACCGTGAACGTCTTCCAGGGCACGCAGGAACTCGACATCGTGGCCGCCGGCAGCAGCGGCAGCGCCGGCGCGATCAACGTGGGCACCGCCAGCGCCAAGACCCAGCTCGAGATCACCGTCGACGGCCTGACCGGCACGAAGCTGTCGCAGCCTGGATCGTTCCTCAACAGCGGCACGGTCTCGGTCGCCTCGGGCAGCACGCTGCTGGTGAGCTTCCTCGGTGCGCCGCCGATCGGCGACGGCACGACCAACACGTTGGCCAACACCGGCACGATCGACATCGCCCAGGGGGCGACGATGCGCTGGAACAGCGGCGGCAACGGCGATGCCGGCACCGGCGACGGGATCTTCCGCAATGGCGGCACCGTCAACCTGTCGGGCGGCGGCAACCTGCAGACGACCCTGTTCGTCGGCGCCGAGGAGATCGGCTCCGGCGTGTTCAACGTCAACGGCGGCAACGGTCCGGACACCGACACGACGCTCAGTTTCGGCGACCAGGTGGTCGGCGCCCGCATCAACGTCGCCGATGCCGGCGTGCAGTTCGGCGCCGCGTCGACGGGCTCGGTGACGATGGACGGCGTCGGCGGCGTGCTGATCTACGCGCCGAAGGCCGACCTGGTCGGGTTCGGCGAGCAGATCTCGGGTTTCGCGCGCGGCGACAATCTGTTCGTCGACAACGTCACCGAGACCGCCCTGTCGTATGACCCGACGGCGCACCTGCTGAGCATCCTCGACGGGACCAGCACGGTCGCGACCGTGGACATCGAGGGCAACTACGCGACCGCGGATTTCAGCGCGGTCAACGGCACCGCCACGGCGGGAGGCGCCACGGTTTCGCAGGTCACGATCACCACCGACGCCAGCGCGCCGTGCTATTGCCGGGGCACGCGCATCCTGACCGACCGCGGCGAGATCGCGGTCGAGGCGCTGTCGGCCGGCGACGTCGTGGTGACCGCCGCCGGCGAACGCCGCCCGATCCGCTGGATCGGCACCCGCTCCTATGCCGGACGGTTCGTCGGACGCAACAAGGAGGTGCTGCCGATCCTGTTCCCCGCCGGTTCGCTCGGCGCCGGCGCGCCGAGGCGCGACCTGATGGTCTCGCCGCGGCACGCGATGCTGGTTGACGGCGTGCTGGTTCCGGCCGAACTGCTGGCGGGGGTGCGCGGGATCGTGCAGGTCGAGCAGGCCGACGAGATCCACTATTTCCACGTCGAGCTCGACACCCACGACGTGCTGCTCGCCGAGGGGGCCGGGTCGGAGAGCTTCATCGACGACGGCAGCCGCCGCATGTTCCACAACGCCGCGCCATGCGCGACCGGCGACGGGCCGGCGCTCTATTGCGCGCCGCGGATCGAGGACGGGGCGGAGCTCGTCCGGATCAGGACGATGCTCGCGGCCGGCGACCGCGCGGACGGCGCGTGCGAAGTGGCACTCGAGGGGCATGTCGACGGGATGCGCGGCGAGACGCTGGTCGGCTGGGCGCGCTCGCCCGACGCGCCCGACGCGCCGGTGCTGCTCGAACTCCTCGCCGCCGGCCGCGTGGTCGGCCTGGCCCTCGCCGATCGCGACCGGCCGGATCTCGAGCCGCTCGGCG
>CAXTUK010000206.1:1525-4778 GCA_964247395.1 uncultured Acetobacteraceae bacterium | reverse complement strand
CTGTCCTGGCTCTCGATGATCCTGTCCCGCCCCGACGCCTTGGCCTCGTAGAGCGCCGCATCGGCCCGTCCGATCAGGGTCGTCCACACGTCGCCGGGCGCCGCCCATGCCAGGCCGATCGAGCAGGTCATGCCGACCGCGACGTCGCGCAGGTGGAACGGGCTCTGCCGGATCAGCTGGTGGAACACCAGGATGCGCTCGGCGCCCCGTCCGTCACGATCGTCCAGGACCAGGATGAATTCCTCGCCGCCATAGCGTCCGGCGTAGTCGCCGTCGCGGAGCATCGCGGAGACACGCACGCCGATCGCCCGCAGCAGCTCGTCGCCGAGCAGGTGGCCATGGCTGTCGTTGACCCGCTTGAAATGGTCGATGTCGACCATCGCCACGACCGTCTCGCCCGCCGCCTGCCCGGAGGTCAGCGTCTCCTCCAGGCGCCGCTCCACCTCGCCCCGGTTGAGCAGTCCCGTCAGGCTGTCGAGCGTGGCCATCCGCTTGAGTTCGGCCTGCGCGGCCCGCATCTCCAGCGTGCTCTCGGCGACCAGCGCCTCGAGCTTGCGCTGTTTCGCGGCCGACGCCCGATCCCTGAACTTCAGCGACCCGTAACCGACCACCGATCCCAGCACGACATAGAGGACGTCGGCCCACCAGGTCCTCCACCAGGGATAGGCCATGTCGATCGCCAGGGTGACGGGATCGGATGATGCGTGGCTGAGGGTGTCGGTGCCGACGAGCGTCAGCACATGATGGCCGGGCGGGATGGACGGGTAGCGGACCGAGCCCGAGAACGACTCCGCCCAGCCCGTGTCGACCCCGGACAGCTTGTAGCGGAACACGATGGATTGCTCGGAGGCGAAGCTGACCGTTCCGAACTGCAGCGACAGGGCGGCATCGGTGAAGGGCAATCGGCCCGCCGGCAGCATCGTTCGCCCCAGCATCGCCTGCGAGATGGCCACATGAACCGACCGTTCCGAGAACAGCCATTCCGGATCGAGCAGATGCGAAACCCCAAGGCTGGTGGCGATCCAGACCGAGCCATCGGGGTCGGCATAGAGGCCGCCCTGGCTGACGTCATTCCAGACCAGACCCATGTCGGCGTTGGCCGACACCCAGCGATGACCGTTGAACACCGCAATGCCCTGAGGCGTTCCGACCCAGACCCAGCCTCTCCGGTCCAGCATCAAGGCGACGATCGTGTTGGTGCGCAGGTCGGACTCCGGAACGCCGACCACCTTGGTGATCTTGTCTCCGGAGATGGTCAGGTCGTACAATCCCCCCGCCCCGCCGATCCACATGTGGCCGCCGGGTGCAGGCGCGAGCGCGGCAGGTTCGAACTCGCCCGCGGGCCATTCGCCGGACATCACGGTGAGACGGTCATTTGCCAGCCGGTGCCAGAGCCGCCCTTCCATAAGGATCCAGACGCCACCCGAGCCGTCTGACGACAGGTCCATGATGCGCACCGGCGGACTACCGAGTTCCGCCACCAGTGGAGCATCCGGTCTCACGTCGGCATGGAACAGCCCGCGCGCGGTTCCGAACCATACGCGCGAGCTGCCAGTCAGGGTGGCCGAAGTGATCTGAGGCGCCGCAATCCTTATGATCGCGTCCGTATCCGGATCGATCACCAGGACGTCGTGCTTCCCGCCGCCGCTCCAGATCATCCCTTCTGGACCGACCGTCACATTGTAGGACGCTCCGGGCACTGTCCTGACGACGCGAAGAGCCCCATCGATGCGTTTGACTTCGTCGACTCCCGTATCGGTCGCGATCCAGACCGAGCTGCGGTTGCGGACCGTCCCCCATACGGACCCCGGAGAAAGTCCGTTGTCCTGTTGAAGTCCTTCCCAATGCCCATACCCCAGGCCTCTGAAGAGGCCACGGCCGATCACCTTGAGCCAGAGTTGTCCACTCCGGTCCACAAGAATCGAGGCGATCGTTCCGGACGGAATCCCATCCCGAGCGTCCAGTTCGATCCAGCCGGATGGCTTCCTGACAATCAGGCCATGCGCCGATTGTGTCATGAGTTCGCCGTTCGGGGCGCGGAACAGCCGGAACGTCTGTAGATAATTGTCGTACAGGCCGCCCTGATCCGGCAGCTTCTCGACCTCGACCGAACCGCTCCGCGGATCAATCGTGGCTAGAGCGCTGTCGGAGCGAGCGAGAACCTTGCCGCCATCACCCGACGCGATGTCCAGCCACGGTCCACCGGTCAATCCCTGCGCGGATGCGTAGCACCGGACCAGGCCCGGATCGGCTGAGCAGATCCGCCCGTCCTTGAATGTCTCCCAGAGCCGGTCATTGACCTGAAACACCGCGTTCGGATCGAGGAGCGCCGCTCGTTCGGCGGCGTCGTAGTCCATTGGCTCTAGCGTGGCTGCCATCCCCGAGGAGGAGAGCACCACGTGCATCGTTTGCCGTTCGACGATCAAGGCAAGCCCGTTGCCGCTCCGAGCCAGCTGCTTCGGGAATTCGCTGAAAAGCCGATGCCGTCCGAGATCGACAGGCCTGAACGTGAGCGAGGTGGGCGGACGCCCAAGTGAAATCGGAGTGTCGGACAGGAACAGCTTATCCGGAAAGCGGATCGCAACCCTGCCGTCTTTCGTAAGCACGAGGTCGTCGACGAACCCGCCATCGATCAGACCCTGAGGCAATCCCATGTTATGAAAGGTGCGACCATCGTAGAAGAAGACGCCATGTTCCGAGCATACGAGCAGGTAACCCGGGCCAGCCAAGTCCTCGCAGGCTCCGCCGAGACTCGTCAGTCCGTCGGCGGCTCCGTAGGAGCGAAAGGATAGACGAGCGGCGAAACACCGATCATGCACGACTGAGAGAAGCAGAACGACGGAGAGAAGCACTAGGCATCGAAGCCGGAGCAAGCATCGGAATGACCTGTCGACCCGATCCATGGAACCCCCTGGATGTTACAGCCTCATCGCGCCGACAAATCCTGCCTTTTCAACGCGTCGATCGAGACAGCTATCCTAGGTCGTCAATCCTCTGGGGGAACAGTGAAGTCACGCGCTTCCTCCCGGACCCTGGATCCGGAAGGAAGCATGTAGGCACCGACATTTGTTGTAAAGGAATTCTAGTCGCGCCAGAAACGAAACCCGGCACGCCCGCGCCGCGACCGGTCAGGCCGAGCTACGCCAGCGTCATCGGAGGACGCATCGTGTCGGGATCGACGCCACCCGGACCGGCGTCCGCCAGCGTCATCGGAGGACGCATCGTGTCGGGATCGACGCCACCCGGACCGGCG
>CAXTUK010000206.1:0-1425 GCA_964247395.1 uncultured Acetobacteraceae bacterium | reverse complement strand
TCCGCCAGCGTCATCGGAGGACGCATCGTGTCGGGATCGACGCCACCCGGACCGACGTCCGCCATCGTCATCGGGGGACGCATCGTGTCGGGATCAACGCCGCCCGGACCGACGTCCGCCACCACCGGGCACAAGCGGCCTTCCACATGCGTTCCGAGGCCGCGCGATTGCGCGCCGACCGTCTGCTTTGCGATTGCTGGCGAGATCGCGAGAGCGGCCATCAACGAAGCAACGCTTGCATGACGGGCAAGTCGCGCAAAAGCGCTGGAATCCATCTGAAGCATAATCTGTTCCCCGAAGTTCGTTCGGACATCATGCCCGACCAGAACCATGATCCTGGTGGATCAACGGGGCAAATACAATATGAACAAGGAGGGATTTTTCGATGACCTGAACTTTTCCGCCCCGCGTCCAACATTATTCATCGAATTGTCTCTTCTTGGAAACCCGCTTCTTGCGGGTAGTAATACTTGCGTCCGATCAGACCCGTCCCAGCCTGCTTCATGCTCCGCCAGCCTCGATCCCGGCCGCCTGTTCGAACCCGTTCGAACAACACATCACGGTGAAGCCACGCCCCATCCGTGCCGATCGGGTTGCGCGCCGATGCCTCCTGCGCAGAGTGCTGTCTGCGTAATCGCGCGTGCGGCGAAATCCAGGCGCCGCACGGAATGGGAGGAAACATGACAGACATCGAACGGCGAGCATTGCTCGCGGCAACCGCGGGTGCCGCAATGGTCTCGCAGGTCGGCAGCGCGAGCGCTGCCACGACGAGCCCGCGCTGGACGGCCGCACGGGCCCGCCAGTGGTACGACAAGCAACCCTGGCTGGTCGGTGCGAACTTCGTCCCCTCGACCGCAGCCAACCAGCTGGAGATGTTCCAGGCGGACACGTTCGATACCGCGACGATAGACCGCGAGCTCGGCTTCGCCGCCGCCATCGGCATGAACATCATGCGCGTCTTCCTGCACAACCTGCTCTGGGAACAGGACAGCGCCGGCTTCCTCGGCCGCCTCGACACCTACCTGTCGATCGCCGCCTCGCACAACATCGGCACCATGTTCGTGCTGTTCGACAGCTGCTGGAACCCCTTCCCGAAGCTCGGAACCCAGCCCGCTCCCGTCCCCGGCATCCACAACTCGCAATGGGTCCAGGCCCCTGGCGCCGACGCCCTGCTCGACCCCTCGACCGTGCCGCAGCTCACCGCCTACGTCACCGGCGTCGTCAAGGCCTTCGCCAACGATCCGCGCGTCGTGCTCTGGGATATCTGGAACGAGCCCGACAACACCAACGGCAACAGCTACGGCTTCCTCGAACCCAAGAACAAGGTCGCGCGCGTCACCGCCCTGCTCCCCGTGATGTTCGCGGCCGCCCGCGCCGCGTCCCCGAGCCAGCCGCTCACCAGCCCGCTCTGGGCCGGCGACTGGT
>CAXTUK010000205.1:2967-4812 GCA_964247395.1 uncultured Acetobacteraceae bacterium | reverse complement strand
AGTCGGACCGCGACGACGCGGCTGACAAGGGCGAACTGGTCCTGGCCGTCGCGGTCAGGGACGGCGAACGCGAAGCCGTGGCGCTGGAGGTTCTCCGGGCGGTAGGCGCCACGCGCGCCGAACCCGTCGAGCGCCGGACCGCCGCGATCGAGCCCACATCCCTATAGCTCGTCGAGCATCGGCGTCAGGAAGGCTTCGTAGGCACGCCAGCGGTCACGCGAAGCGGAAGTGACCGGCCGGCGCACCTGATCCCGGCTCGCCGTCCTTACCTCGCGCGCCTGCAGATGGAATGTCTCGCATGCCGGATCGTAGGGCAGGTCCAGGAACACCAACACACGCCTGAGCGTGCCCTTGAAGTCGCGTTTCCAGTCGTCGAGATCGATCTCGAGCATTGCCGTCGGCAGGGTCGTCCGCCAGTACGACATCAGCTCGCGTTGCGCGCGCATCCACCATCCGAGGTCACCCAGTTCATGGGCATACGGGTGGTAACCGGACAGGTGGCGGCGAAAGATGGAAAATCCCGTCGCGCGCAGGTCCCGCGTGCAGTGGATGATCCTCGCACCCGGCGTCAAAGCTGCGGCGAAGCCGAGTTGCATGTCGTTGGCGGGCATCTTGTCGATGATCCGGCTCGCCCCGACCGGGGCGGAAGCGCGCAGCGTTTCGAGATAGAGCTCGGCTTCGGCGGCGAGCACATCCCGATCGATCGTTGCGGCACGAAGGGGGGTCGCGGGATCGAGCACGCTGCCCGCCAACCGCCCGACCGTCTCGAGCAGCGCCATGCGTTCTCCCGCTCCATGGATCAGCGGGTGGGCGGAGAGGATGTGTTCGGCCAGCGTGGTGCCGGAACGCGGCAGGCCGACGATGAAGACCGGCATGGCGTCGGCGCGACACGAGGCGGGACCGGCGAACCGCTCCCGCCCGAAGGCGGCCCGCGTCGCCTGCAGCAAGGCGGCATGGTGGTTGCGGGAGAACGGTTGCGCGGCGGCCAGCAGGCGGTGGCCGGCCTGCCAGTGACGGAATGCCCGCTCCGGCGTCGGGACCTGATCGAACAATGCCCCGAGTTGGAAATGTGCCTCGATTCGTTGTTCCAGCCGCGCGCGGCCTGGATCATCGGCCAGAACCGCGAGCTCGTCGGCTATCCAAGCGGCGGAACGTGCCTCGCCTCCCTGGAGCGCGAGGCGCAGCCACTGCAGCATCACCAGGATCTCGGGTCGATCAGCGAGGCGTGCAGCCGGCATCACTGCACGGGCGGCGGTCGCGTCGCCCAGCCGGAGCAGTGCGAACGATCGCAGGGCACGCCATTGCTCGCCGACGGCGCCCGGCGGCGGGGGCGGCTCGAGCACGTCCAGCACCGCTCGTTCACGTCCGTCCGCGAACAGCAGCGAGGCCAGTTGCACGCGCGCTTCGGCGTGAGCCGGATTTCTGGCGATGACGGCCTGCAGTTCGGCCGCCGCGCGCAACGGCTCGCCTCTCAGGGCGTGCAGTACCGCGAACTCCGTTTCGGCGTGCGCGCCCGCGCCGCGCGCGATCGCTTGCGAGAACGCCCTGATCGCTTCGGCCACGCGGCCCAGCTCGAGCGAAACCCGAGCAAGATCGAGCCAGATCGGCGCGCTATCGGATCCTGCCTCGTCGTGAGACAGCGAGGCCAACCTCGCCATTGCCCAAGCGGCACGTGCATGAGGAGAACCAGGGTCCAGAGCGATGGCGCGCCGAGCCGCTTCCAGTGCGCCCTCCACGTGGCCGTCCGCCAAGCAGCGACGTGCCGTCTTCAGGTGTGGAACGAGCTCCGGCGCGATGATCGACTGGCTCATCCACGATGTCTATCGGCGGTCCAGAAGCGCCGCG
>CAXTUK010000205.1:0-2957 GCA_964247395.1 uncultured Acetobacteraceae bacterium | reverse complement strand
ACCCCGTTTCGCTAGCGGCGGACCCCACCCCCCGCGCGCCGCGCCCCGACTCAGGCGCAAAAAGACGACTCAGGCGACCTTGATGTTGATCGCGGCCTGCTTGCCGCGCTCCATCGCCACCTCGTAGGCGACCGACTGGCCTTCGTTCAGGCCGCGCAGGCCGGCCGCCTGGACGGCGGTGATGTGGACGAACACGTCCTTGCCGCCGTCCTGCGGCATGATGAAGCCGTAGCCCTTGGTGGTGTTGAACCACTTCACGGTTCCCGTCGCCATCGTCCAACTCCGTCGAGCGCACTTCGATTGGTGGTCGGAATGGAGCAGCAAACGAACCGGGCTGTCAACGAAATCGTGATGTCACGCCGACACGAAAAAGGGCGGGTCCGAAGACCCGCCCTCCCTGGATTTCCGGGACGGTGGGTCTCAGAAATCCATGTCGCCCATGCCGCCGCCGGGAGGACCACCGGCCGGCGCCTTCTTCTCCGGCTTCTCGGCGATCATCGCCTCGGTGGTCACCAGCAGGCCGGCAACCGAGGCCGCGTCCTGCAGCGCCGTCCGCACGACCTTCGTCGGGTCGATGATGCCGGCCTGCACCAGGTCCTTGTACTCGCTCAGCTGCGCGTCGTAGCCGTAGTTGTAGGAGGAGTTCTCCAGCACCTTGGCCGCGATCACCGCGCCGTCCTTGCCGGCGTTCTCGACGATCTGACGCAGCGGGGTCTGCACCGCGCGACGCACGATCTCGATGCCCACCTTCTGGCTCTCGTTCTCGTGCTTGAGCTCGTCGAGCACCAGGGACGCGCGCGCCAGCGCCGTGCCGCCGCCCGGGACGATGCCCTCCTCGACCGCGGCGCGGGTCGCATGCAGCGCGTCGTCGACGCGATCCTTGCGCTCCTTCACCTCGACCTCGGTCGAACCGCCGACGCGGATCACCGCGACGCCGCCGGCGAGCTTCGCCAGCCGCTCCTGCAGCTTCTCGCGGTCGTAGTCCGAGGTGGTCTCCTCGATCTGCGCCCGGATCTGGTTGCAGCGGCCCTTGATGTCGGCGCCTTCGCCGGCGCCCTCGACGATGGTGGTGTTCTCCTTCTCGATGAGGACCTTCTTGGCCTTGCCGAGCATGTTGAGCGTGACGCTCTCCAGCTTGATGCCGAGGTCCTCGGAGATCACCTGGCCGCCGGTGAGGATCGCGATATCCTCGAGCATCGCCTTGCGGCGATCACCGAAGCCGGGCGCCTTGACGGCGGCGATCTTCAGGCCGCCGCGCAGCTTGTTGACCACCAGGGTCGCGAGCGCCTCGCCCTCGACGTCCTCGGCGATGATCAGCAGCGGACGGCCGGACTGCACCACGCTCTCGAGCAGCGGCAGGATCGGCTGCAGGCCAGACAGCTTCTTCTCGTGGATCAGGATGTAGGGCTGATCGAGGTCGGCCACCATCTTCTCGGCGTTGGTGATGAAGTACGGGCTCACGTAGCCGCGGTCGAACTGCATCCCCTCGACGACGTCGAGCTCGGTCTGGATGCCCTTGGCCTCCTCGACCGTGATGACGCCCTCGTTGCCGACCTTCTGCATCGCTTCGGAGATCATGCGGCCGATCTCGGTCTCGCCGTTCGAGCTGATCGTGCCGACCTGCGCCGTCTCTTCCTGGGTCGAGATCTTGCGCGTGTTGGCCTGGAGCTGCTCGACGACCTTCGAGACCGCCATGTCGATGCCGCGCTTGAGGTCCATCGGGTTCAGGCCGGCGGCCACCGCCTTGAGGCCCTCGCGCACGATCGACTGCGCCAGCACCGTCGCCGTGGTGGTGCCGTCGCCCGCGATGTCGTTGGTCTTGGAGGCGACCTCGCGCACCATCTGCGCGCCCATGTTCTCGAACTTGTCGGAGAGCTCGATCTCTTTCGCGACCGTCACGCCGTCCTTGGTGATGCGCGGCGCGCCGAAGCTCTTGTCGAGCACCACGTTGCGGCCCTTGGGCCCCAGCGTCACCTTCACCGCGTCGGCGAGGATGTCGACGCCGCGCAGCATGCGCTGGCGGGCATCGGCGCTGAAGCGCACGTCTTTAGCTGCCATGTTCCTGTCTCCTTGATGATTGGCCGATCCGAAGGATCAGGCGGCCTTCTGGGTCGTCGTGGCCGCGCCCTCGACGACACCCATGATGTCGCTCTCCTTCATGATCAGCAGCTCCTCGCCGTCGAGCTTGACCTCGTTGCCGGACCACTTGCCGAACAGCACCCGGTCGCCGGCCTGGACGTCGAGCGCGGTGATCTGACCCTGCTCGTTGCGAGCGCCGGGGCCGACCGCGATGACCTCGCCTTCCATCGGCTTCTCTTTCGCCGTGTCGGGGATGATGATGCCGCCGGCCGACTTCTCCTCGCCGGTCAGCCGCCGGACGACCACGCGGTCGTGCAGGGGACGGAATTTCGCCATGTGGAATGCTCCTGGGACCCGGCAAATGCCCCGGGCCCGATTGCCGTTCGCCGCTGTGCTCGGAGGCGCCGGCCGCCGCGGCGGGGAGCGGCCAGCCCTTGGCACTCAACGGTTCCGAGTGCCAGGCGGTGTCTAGGCCGATGCACGGGCGCTGTCAACTCTGGCAGCAACCCTGAACAGGGAGTGCCAACTCACTAGGATCGCTGAGTTTCTTGTTGCCCTGGCACGCGTCTCTCGTCGAAGCTCGCATCGGACCGTCGCAACCAGCAGCAACCGGACAAGGACGCGCGATGAACCTCGGATCGCACATGAAGGAGTGGCGTCTCACCACCGCCGAGATCCTCTATCACCTGCCCGATCACCCCGCCGTGCTGCAGAGCTATGTCTGGCAGGAACTCGACCTCGCCCCGCGCTTCCCGGCCCTGCACCGCTTCCTCGACTTCTGGAGCCGCGAGATCGAGGGGCGTCTGCATTCGGTCCGCGTCGGCACGCGGCAGATCATCGGCCCCGCCGAACTCAGGATGCCCGGCGCCGTCCTCACC
>CAXTUK010000204.1:0-4821 GCA_964247395.1 uncultured Acetobacteraceae bacterium | reverse complement strand
GTCACCCCGCCGACGCCGCCGGCCAATCGAGCGGGGCCGATGCGGACCGCGACCGTTCGCGGGTCGCCGGCGACCGCGACCTTCGTCGCCGAGCCGCCGGCGACGATCGTCACGTCGCGCGGCGCGGCGCCCGAGAGCTCGAGCAGGGCGGTTCCCGGCGTGCCGCCGACCGGACGGAACGCGAGGTCGGCCTGCATCCCGCGCGCCCAGGTGCCGTCCGGGCCGGTCGCGTCCCAGCCCGAGATTTCGTAGATCCAGCCGTCGGCGCCGGTCGTCATGCCGGCCCGGCGGCCGATCGCGAGATCCGACGCGCCGAAGGCGCGCGGACCCGGGCGGCCGACCCGGCAGAACACGGTGGGGATCCAGTACATGCTCTCGGCGCGCGCGCAGGGGGATGCCAGCGACAGGCCGCGCCGGCCCATGTCGCGCCTGACGTCACGGTCGACGCTGATGTCGTAGGCCAGTGCCCACAGGTGACGACTGCCTGCCACGCCCTCGTCGAAGCGCCGGCCGGGGCGGCTGCCCGGCTCGATGAGCGGCTGGTAGAGAGCGTAGGCGTGCGCGGGCGCCGGCGTCGCCGCGACCCAATAGGCGGAGGGCGGCCGAAGCAGCAGGTAGTCCGCATCCCGCTCCACCGCCGGCGGCACGCGCGCGATATAGGGGTTCGACCACGGCCGGTGGAAGAAGTCGGCCGGCCGGGTCGTCGCCACCAGGACCAGGGCCACCGGCAGTGCGGCGAACGGCATCAGGGCGCCGGCGACGACGACCGCGAGCATGCCCGCGAGCATGTCGAAAGCGGCGGCATAGCGCTCGATCGGATCGAGGAGCAGCCAGGCCGCCTCGCCCGCGAGGAGGAAGGCGGCGGCGCGCAGGGTGCCACGGGCGCGCAGGCGAGGGACCGCGAGCACGGTGACCGCCGCAAGCAGGCCGGCGAGCGGACGCAGGTCGCGGAACGGCGTCTCCGAGGTGGGCGACGAGCCGAGCGCGATCCCGACCGGGAGCCACAACGCGTGCCCGATGCCGGTGAAGCGGAAGCGCGGATCGGCGAAGCTCGTCGCCGCCGCGTCAGGCGAGCGGAAGACCTCGTTGAGGAACGGGAATGTCGGGCTGCCGAACCGGGCGGCGAGGAAGGCGGCCCATGGGGCGCCGGCGACGATCGCGCCGATCGCGAGCCCGGTGAGCGGGCGCCGCCAGGGCGCCCGGGCGATGGCGAAGGCAGCGAGGAAACCGATCCCGGCCGGCAGCATGGTGAGTTTCGCGCCGACGGCGCCGCCGGCCAGCAGCCCCGCCAGCAGACCGGAACGCCCCGACAGCGCCAGAGAAAGCCCGGTCAGCACCATCGCCGCGAGCAGCAGGTCGTCGAAGCTGGTGCCGATCTCGCCGAACGGCATCGCCGCCGTCACCCCGGCCAGCGTCGCGAGCACGGCCGTCACTCCCGACGACATCCCGAACGCGAGCGAGGCCAGCGCGAGACCGGCCGAGGCCTGCAGCAGCGCCAGCGCGATCTGGCCCGCATGCGGGCCGAGCAGATACCCGGTCAGCGCCGAGGGCAGCAGGCCGAGCGGATTGATGAAGGTCTGCGGGCCGCCCGGCACGACGTCGCGCGCATAGCGCAGATGGATCAGCGCGAAGACGTCGTAGACGTGATAGTTCTGGCGGTCCCAGTTCACGTCCTGGCCGGCGCGCTGGGCCTCGATCGCGAAGCAGCCGGCGACCGCCAGCATGGTCAGACGCCGCGCAACGTTCATCGGCCGGTCAGATGGCTGCCAGGCGCGCCCGCTCCTGGATCGCGCGCGCCATCGAATCGACGCCGTTGCTGCGGTTCGAGGTCAGCGACCGGATCAGTCCTAGCTCCTTGAGGAACACCGGGTCGGTCGCCATCACCTCGGCCGGCGTGCGGCCGGAATAGACCCGCAGCACCAGCCGGACCAGCCCGGCGACGATCGTGCTGTCCGAGCCGCCGGCGAGCCGCATCGTGCCGTCGCGCAGATCGTCCGCGAGCCAGACCTGGGCGAGACACCCCCTGACGCGATGGGCGTCGTCGCACCATTCGGGCGGCATCGGCGGCAGCTTGCGGCCCTGGTCGATGATGTATTCGTAGTAGCTCTCGTCGTCGTCGAAGAGCTCGAGCTCGTCGCGTATCTCGGCGACCGCCGCGGCCGCGGTCGGCTCGTCGGGACGGACGAACGGATCCGTCACAGGATGAACCGGCTGAGGTCGCCCTTCTGGGCCAGCGGCGCCACCCGCTCGTGCACGTAGGCGGCGTCCACCGTGACGCTGTCGCCCGGCCGGTCGGACGCGGTGAAGCTCACCTCCTCGAGCAGCTTCTCGAGCACGGTCGCGAGCCGTCTCGCGCCGATGTTCTCGACCCGGTCGTTGATGTCGGCCGCGAGTTCGGCCAGTGCGTCCACCGCGTCGTCGGCGAAGGTCAGCGCCACCCGCTCGGTTCCGAGCAGCTGGGCATACTGCTTGAGCAGCGAATGCTCCGGCTCGATCAGGATGCGGCGCAGGTCGGCGCGCGAAAGCGGCGCCAGCTCGACCCGGATCGGCAGGCGGCCCTGCAGCTCGGGCAGCAGGTCGGCGGGCTTGGCGAGATGGAACGCGCCCGAGGCGATGAACAGGATGTGGTCGGTCTTCACCGGACCATACTTGGTGGAGACCGTGGTGCCCTCGATCAGCGGCAGCAGGTCGCGCTGCACGCCCTCGCGGCTGACGTCGCCGCCACGGAAGCCGCCCTCGGTGGTGCGCGCGCAGACCTTGTCGATCTCGTCGATGAAGACGATGCCGTGCTCCTGGGCGTGCTCGACCGCCTCGCGCGTCAGGCTGTCGTTGTCGAGCAGCCGGTCGGCCTCGTCGCGCGCGAGTGCGGCGCGGGCCTCGGGCACGCCCATCCGCTTCTGCTGTTCCTTGCGGCCGAACATGCCCTTCATCATCTCGGACAGGTTGATCACCTGGCCTGGCGGCATGCCGGGCATGTCCATCTGCCCGATCGGGGCGCCGCCGCCGTCGGCGACCGAGACCTCGACCTCCTTGCCCTCGAGCTCGCCGTTGCGGAGCATGGCTCGGAACTTGTTCTTGGTGTCGGCGGACGCGGTGGCGCCGACCAACGCGTCGACCAGCTTGTCCTCGGCGGCCTGGTCGGCGCGCGTCTGCACGTCGCGCCGCTTGAGGTCGCGCAGCATGGTCAGGCTCGCCTCGACCAGATCGCGGACGATGCTCTCGACGTCGCGGCCGACATAGCCGACCTCGGTGAACTTGGTCGCCTCGACCTTGAGGAACGGCGCCTGGGCGAGCTTGGCGAGCCGACGCGCGATCTCGGTCTTGCCGCAGCCGGTCGGCCCGATCATCAGGATGTTCTTCGGCAGCACCTCGTCGCGCATCGTGCCGGTGAGCTGGAGCCGGCGCCAGCGGTTGCGCAGCGCGATCGCCACCGCGCGCTTGGCGTCGTTCTGGCCGACGATGAACCGGTCGAGCTCGGAGACGATCTCGCGCGGGGAGTAGGTCGGAGTGTCCATGATGTCCTTCAGCCGGCCGGGATCGTCTCGACGATCAGCGAATGGTTGGTGTAGACGCAGATGTCGGCCGCGATCGCCATCGCCCGGCGGGCGATCTCCTCGGATGCGAGCCCCCCTCCATCCTCCTTGGCGACGCTGGCGAGGGCGCGCGCCGCGGCGAGCGCGTAGTTGCCGCCAGAGCCGATCGCGATGATGCCGTCCTCCGGCTCCAGCACGTCGCCGTTGCCGGTCAGCGTGAAGGCGCGCTCGGCGTCGGCGACCGCCATCATCGCCTCGAGCCGGCGCAGGTAGCGGTCGGTGCGCCAGTCCTTGGCCAGTTCGACGCAGGCCCGCTCGAGCTGGCCAGGATAGCGGTCGAGCTTGGCCTCGAGACGCTCGAGCAGGGTGAAGGCGTCGGCGGTGGCGCCGGCGAAGCCGGACAGGATCGAGTTGTCCGGCCCGATCCGCCGCACCTTGCGCGCGTTGCCCTTCACCACCGTCTGGCCCATCGTCACCTGGCCGTCGCCGGCCATGGTGACCCCGGTCGCGTTGCGCACGCAGAGAATGGTGGTGCCGTGCCAGCCCACGGGATCATGTGTCGTGTTCATGACGGGCTCAGATGGCGCGCCGGCTGTCCGGAACAAGCATCGCGCGGCGTAGCCGGCGTCGGCGCGATCCTGTAGGAGGAGCCATGCAGAACGGGCGGCACGCGAAGGTCGAGCGGCGGACCGGCGAGACCGCGGTCACGGCGAGCGTCGGTCTCGACGGAACCGGCCAGTCGAGCATCGCGACCGGGATCGGTTTCCTCGACCACATGCTGGTCTGCTTGGCCCGCCACGCCATGTTCGACCTCGCCGTCGCGGCGTCCGGCGATCTGCACGTCGATTCCCACCATACGACGGAGGATGTCGGCATCGTGCTCGGCCAGGCGCTGGCGGCGGCACTCGCCGACAAGCGCGGCGTCCGGCGTTTCGGCAGCGCCGTGGTGCCGATGGACGAGGCCCTGGTCGAGGCAGCGATCGACCTCTCCGGGCGGCCGTATCTCGCCTGGCAGGTTTCGTTCGCGCGCGACAGGATCGGCGAGATGGACACCGAGCTGTTCGAGGAGTTCTTCCGGGCGCTCGCGACGAACGCGCTGCTCGCTTTGCACGTCACGGCGCGCGCCGGCCGCAACGACCACCATGTCGCGGAGGCCTGCTTCAAGGCGGTCGCACGCGCGCTGCGGGCGGCCGTGGAGCCCGATCCGAGGGGCGGCGCCGAGATCCCGTCGACCAAGGGCGCGCTGTGAGGATCTACACCACGCACCGGCGCGGCCGCCGGCTGGCGC
>CAXTUK010000203.1:0-4830 GCA_964247395.1 uncultured Acetobacteraceae bacterium | reverse complement strand
CGCTCGGATCGTCGGATGGGCTCGACGCGATCGCATGCCGGCGGGGTCTCCGGTTCGGCTCCGAGGTGCTCGCGAGCGAGCTCGACGACCATCCCTACGCCGCCCTGTTCGCATCCCAGTGCGGGGTGCTGACACCCGGCTGGGAGGGGAAATGGGACCATGCCGAGCCGTCGCCCGGCCGGTTCGACTTCGACCGGCTCGACGCCCTGCTGCGCTTCGCTCGACGCCACGACATCGGGGTGCGGATGCATACGCTGGTGTGGGGCCTGGCGATGCCGCCCTGGCTTCGGGAGACGCTGCGTTCCGGCAACGCATCGGACGCACGCCGCGCGCTCGAACGCCACGTCGCGTCGGTCGTCGGGCACACGCGAGGGCAGGTCGTCTGCTGGGATGTGGCCAACGAGGTCAGCGATCCGGTCTGGCATCGCGGGCCCGAGGGGCTGACCCTCTCGCCATGGCGGCAGGCGCTCGGCGCCGATTACGTGCCGCTCGCCTTCCGCCTCGCCCGCGCCGCCGACCCGGCCGCGCGTCTGTTCATCAACGAGGACGGGCTGGAGTGGCGCGGCGCACGCTTCGACGACAAGCGCGCGACCTATCTCCGGCTGATCGAAGGCTAGCTTCGAGCGGGAGTGCCGATCGACGGGTTCGGGCTGCAGACGCATCTCGGCGCCGAGTTCCCGGTCGACCAGGCCGCCTACCGCCGTTTCCTGCGCGAGCTCGCCGGCTTCGGGCTCGAGATCCACCTGACAGAGCTCGACGTGCGCGACCGCCTGATGCCGTCCGACATCGGCACGCGCGACCGGGACGGTGCGGACCTGGTCCGGCGCGTGCTCGACGCGGCGCTCGACGAGCCGGCCGTCACCATCGTGATGACATGGGGACTGACGGATCGCTTCACCTACCAGGCGGGCGATCCGCAGTTCGCCCGAGCCGACGGCCTGCCGCCGCGCGCCCTGCCCTATGATGGCGAGCTGCGGCCGACGCCGATGCGCCACGCGATCGCGTCGGCACTCGCCGCGGCGCCCTTGCGGCCGGCGGCTCGCGGGACGGCCTCGCTTTGAGCGAGATCTGGGTCGTCTCGCCCGGCGGCCGCTCGTCGACCGGCGGCATCTGCCGGATGGTCGATTACGCGGCGACCAGCTGGGAGGCGTCCGGTCGACCGATGCGGATCATCGACAGCGGCGGCATGGCGCCCGCCCCGTTGATGGCTGCGCGGTTCGCGGGTGCGCTGCTCAGGGTCGCCGCCGGCGGCCTCCTCGGCCGGGTCGGCCTGCTGCAGGTCCACGTCGCCTCCCATGGCAGCGTCGCGCGCAAGGCGCTGTTCGTGCTGCTGGGACGGGTGCTCGGCGTGCCGGTGGTGCTGCACCTGCACGGCGCCGATTTCGAGCCGTTCTTCGGCCGGCTTGGCCGGGCCGGACGATGGGTCGTGCGGGCGATCTTTCGCAGCGCGTCGACGGTGGTGGTGCTCGGGGAGCACGCACGCGCCCACATGATTGCGCGCGTGGGCGTCGGGCGGCACCTCGTGACCGTCCTGCCGAACGCGGTGCCCGACCTCGGCACGGGTGCCTGGGGCCCGCGTGCCGGGGCGCCGTCGGCGTCGTGCCGGCTGCTGTTCCTGGGCGCGCTGACCGAACGCAAGGGAGTGCCCGAGCTGCTCGAGGCGCTGGCCTCGCCGACGCTCGCGGCACTCGACTGGCAGCTGGACCTGGTCGGCAACGGCGACGAGCGGTCGGTGCAGGAAAAGGTCGGCCGGCTGGGGCTCGCTTCGCGGGTCCGGCTGCATGGCTGGCGGCCGAGCGAGACCGCGCGCGCGATGCTCGCGGACGCCGACCTGCTGGTGCTGCCGTCGCGCCACGAGGGCTTGCCGATGGCGATCCTCGAGGCGATGGCGGCGGGGGTCGCAGTGCTGGCGACCGACGTGGGCGACGTGCGCGAGGCGGTCGCCGATGGCGAGACCGGCTTGCTGGCGCCCCCCTGCGATCCGCAGGCGCTGGCCGGCGCATTGCGCCGGCTGATCGCATCGCCGGAGTTGCGCGAGCGCTTCGGCCGCGCGGGCCGGACGCGTTACGAGGAGCGGTTCGCCATCGATGCGTACGTCCATCGCCTGGCCGCGATCTTCGCCGGGGCGGCCGGCGTGGCCGAAGCTCCGGGACGGCGCCAGGCCGCCCAGGCGGGGATGCAGACGCCATGAGCGCGACCACCGCCGCTTCGCTGTCGCGCTGCTCGGACACCGGCCGCGGGACAGGCCTGCCGCTGCATATGGCCTGCTACATGCACTCGCTGGCCGGCGGCGGCGTCGAACGGATGCGGCTGCACCTGCTCGCCCGGCTGCGCGAGCTCGGCCTGCGGACGACGCTCCTGCTGCACGCCGACGAGGGCGAGCTTCGCGCCGAACTGCCGCCCGGCCTCGACGTGAGGGCGTTCGGCACGGGGCGCACATTGGCCGACGTCGGGCCGCTCGCGCGATTTCTGCGCGACGAACGGCCGGACGTCCTGCTGGCGAGCCTGGGCCACAACAACATCGCCGCCATCCTGGCGAAGATGCTCGCGCGATCGGCGTGCAATCTCATCGTCTGCCAGCACAACGCGCTGTCGGTCGAGATGCACTCGAACGCGGGCTATCGCGCGCTGCCGCTGCTCTATCGCCTGCTGACGCCGGTGGCCAACCACGTCGTCGCGGTCTCGAGCGGCGTGGCCGACGACATGGCGAATCGGGCCGGGATCGCCCGGAGCAGGATCGAGGTGATCCACAATCCGGTGATCACGCCCGATTTCGCGCGCCGCGCCGACGAGCCTGTCGACGACCCGTGGTTCGCCGAAGGGGCGCTCCCGGTGTATGTGTCGGTCGGCCGGCTGGTGGCGCAGAAGGACCACACGACGCTGCTGCGCGCCTTCGCCGCACACCGGCGCCAGCACCCGTCGCGGCTGATGATCCTCGGCGAGGGGCCGCTGCGCGAGGCGCTCGGGTCGCTCGCGTCCGACCTCGGCGTCGCCGGACATGTGCGGTTCGCCGGCTTCCAGCGGAACCCGCTGCCCTGGATGCGCCGCGCCTGCGCCGTCGTGCTGTCGTCGGCGTACGAGGGACTGGGCAACGTGCTGATCGAAGCGATGGCGTGCGGCACGCCCGTCGTCTCGACGGACTGTCCGTATGGACCGTCCGAGATCCTGGGCGGCGGCCGCTTCGGCCGGCTGGTGCCGACGCGCGACCATATCGCGCTGGCGAGCGCGCTCGATCCTTGCCTTCGCGAGGTTTTCCCGTCCGGGGTGCTGCGCGCGCGGGCGGGCGAATTCACCGTCGAGCGCGCGGCGGAGCGCTACCTCGCGCTGGCCAGCAATCCGCATCGCGCGACGGTGCTCGCGTGAGACGGCCGCGCAAGGTGTTCGGCTTCCTGCCGAACGACCGCGACCTGCGCGCGGTGGCCGATGCGGTGCTCGCGCCGGCGGCCGGCGTACGTCTCGTCGTGACGCCCAATCTCGACCATGTCGCCCGGCTGCGCGACGACGCGTCGTTCCAGGCGGCCTACCGGCGAAGCGCGATGGTGCTGTGCGACGGCTTTCCGGTGCATGCCTATGCGCGACTGCACGCGCAGCGGTCGCGCCACGTGACCGGCTGCGATCTGACGGCCGCGCTGATGGGCTCGCCGCCACCCGCGAGCGAGGCGCGCTGGTTCTTCGTCGTCGACGAGGCGCGAACCGCTTCGGCGGTGCAGGCCTGGGCCGAACGGACGATGCGTGGCCGCGTCGAGGTCGCGGTCCCGCCGCTCGGTTTCATCGCCGACGAGGCGGCCTGCCTCGCGCTCGCGCGCCGGATCGCGGCGCACGGCACGACGCTGCTGCTGATGGGCGTCGGCGCGCCGCAAAGCGAGGTCTTCGTCGATCGGGAACGCGCCAACCTGCCGCCATGCTGGGCGATCTGCGTCGGCCAGGCCATCAAGGTGACGCTCGGACTGGTGCGACGCGCGCCGCGTCCGTTGCGCGCGCTGCATCTCGAATGGTTGTGGCGGGTCGCGCAGGAGCCGCGACGGCTCGGCGCCCGGTATGCACGCGGCTCGCTCGGTTTCCTGCTCGCCGTCGCCGAGGATCTCTTCGCGCCGGAGCAGGGGGGCCACGCGGCCGAAGCCGGTGGCGGTGCGGGATGATCGGGCGGCAGGCGGCACTCGGGCTGGCGGCGGTGTCGATCGGGCTGTCGCTGACGGTGTCGGCGAACCTCCTCTATGTCGCCGGCATCGACTACGCCCATCCGGGCGGCGATCCGCTGGTCAAGCTGCATCCGGCGACCTGGGCGGTTGCCGGGTCGCTCGCCTGCCTGCTGTTGTCGGCGCCGGACCCGGTTCGCGCGCCCGCGGCGATGCTGAGACGCGAGAGGCGGCTCGCCGGGTTCCTCGGCCTGATGACCGCCACCGCGCTCTACTCGGCGCTGAGCGTCGGGGTGTCGGGCGTCGCGGTCTATGTCGAGAGCTACCTCTCGGCGGGGCTGCTGGCATTGACGCTCCGGCAGTTCACCGCCGGACAGCGGCGCGGATTGGGGATGCTGGCGCTGGGGCTGCTCGGGCTCAACGCGGCGGTCGCGATCGTCGAGACGCTCGCGCAGTTCCACCTGGTGCCGATCTACCTGGAGGAGACCGCGCTCGTCGACGAGCCGGGCGCGTTCCGGAGCTCGGCGCTGTTCGACCACCCGCTCACCGGCGCGATGCTGACGATGACCGGGCTGTTCACCACCCTCGCGCTGCGGCCGCCGCGGCTGGCTCTGCTACCTCTCCTCGCCGCATTCGGTGTCGCGCTGCTGGCGTTCGGCGGTCGCGCGGCGCTGCTGGTCACATCGGTCGCCTG
>CAXTUK010000202.1:0-4845 GCA_964247395.1 uncultured Acetobacteraceae bacterium | reverse complement strand
GCCTGCCGCCGCTGGGCCTCGGCGTTGGCGATGTCGAGCGTGGTGCCGACGCCGTTGGCGAACTGGTTGCGCACCAGCGCCGCGTTCTGCGCCGAGTCGCCGAGGCTCGCCTCGGCGCTCGCCTCCATCGCCTGGGTGCCGCGAAGCTGCATGTAGTCCTGCGCCAGGTCGGCGCTCGCCATCAGCGCGACCGCGTGCCGCGCCTCGATCGTCGCCTCGGTCTGGGCGCGCTGCGCCTCCACCGCGCGCCGCACCCGTCCGAACAGATCGATCTCCCACGCCGAGGACAGGCTGTCCTGCCAGAGATCGAATTCGGCCGGCGCGTTCGGCGACGGGATCACCAACGCCTTCAGGAGCTGCGGCGGCGTCCGTACCCGGTCGTAGGAGCCGTTCGCGTCGAGCGTCGGCAGGCCCTGCGACGCCGCGATCCGGCGCTGCGCCCGCGCCTGCTCGACCTGCTCGGCCGCGACCTGCAGGTCGAGGTTTCGTCGCGCCAGCCGTCCGATCAGCGAGGTGAGTTCGGGGTCCTGGAACCGGGTCCACCACTCGGTGTCCACCGTGCCGCCGAACGTCGGCAGGCTCGTCAAATCCTCGGGCGCCCCGCCCCACCAGTGCGCCGGCGCGCCCGCGTCCGGCCGGTGGAAGTCCGGCCCGACATTGCAGCCGGCCAGTCCGACCGCCAGCAGCACCGATCGTGCCCGAACGGGCCGCAGCGTCAACGCGACGTCACCCGCTGGGGACTGGCGTTCTGCTCGCCCTTCACGTTCGCGAGCCCGGTGTCGATGGTGATCTCGACCGACAGGCCGATGCGCAGCAGCTTGGCCTCGTTCTGGCCGGGAGCGACCACGATCTTGACCGGCAGGCGCTGCACGATCTTGGTGAAGTTGCCGGTCGCGTTGTTCGGCTGGATCGGCTCGAACGCGGCGCCCGACGCCGGCGGCACGCTGTCGACGATGCCGTCGAGCACCAGATCGTAGGCGTCGACATGGATCCGCGCGTGCTGGCCGCGCAGCACGTGGCGCAGCGCCACCTCGCGGTAGTTCGCCACGATGTAGACCTGGTCGAGCGGCACGACCGCCATCAGCGCCGATCCGGGACCGACATAGTTGCCGACCTGCACGCTGCGCTCGCCCACCATCCCGTCCACCGGCGCCAGAATGCGGGTGTAGGACAGGTTCAGCCGCGCCTGCTCGACCTGCGCCCGGTCGGACCGGATGGTGCCCAGGTCGGACTGGTACTGCGCCTGCAGGATCGGCAGCTGGCGCCGTGTCGAGCCGAGCGACGCCTGCGCGCCGGCGAGCGACGCGTCGGCCTGCTTGAGCGCCATTTCGGCCTGCTGGCGTTCCTGGAAGGTGCCGGCGCCGGTGGCGGCGAGGTTGTGGTAGCGCTTCTCGTTGGCCTGCGCGAACACCAGCTGGGCCGCCGACGACGCGACGCCCGCCTGGCTCTGCGCGATCTGCGAGGGCAGCCGCGCGATCTGGGCCGCGACGTCGTCCGCCTGCGCCTGGTCGCGCGCCAGCATCGCCTCGTCGGCGGCGAGCGTGCTCCGCTGGTCGCGGTCGTCCAGCGTGGTCAGCACCCGGCCCGCCCGCACCGTCTGGTTATCGTCGACGTCGACGCTCGCGACCTGGCCGGAGATTCGCGGCGAGATCGTCGCGTAGTGCGCGGTGACGTAGGCGTCGTCGGTCCAGACCTGATCCGAAGGCGCGTAGATGATCACCAGCACGGCGACGATGAAGCCGAGGACGACGATGCCGGCCACCACCCAGGGCCAGCGCGCCTTCGGCCTCGGTTTCTCCTCCTTGTCCTTCTTCTCGTCGTCGGCCATCGCCCGCTCCCGCTAGTTCTTCGCCAGCGCGATGCGCGGCGGATAGGTGCGTACCGGCAGCGTCACCAGGACGATCATCAGCAGGACGGTCAACGCCCCGAACACAATGAAGGCGTCGCTGACCGTCAGCACCGTTGCCTGCGACTGCACGTTGGCGGAGAACGCGTCGAGGCTGCCCGGAAACAGTTGTTGGCCGTTCGGCAGCAGCGGCGCCGGCACGCCCGGGGTCAGACCCTGCGCCTGGATCACCTGGAAGCGGCCCTGGCCGGACTGGTCGGCGATCCGGCTGCTGTGCAGCCCGCCGCGCCAGCGCATGATCAGCTGCAGCAGCCAGGTGGCGACCGGCTCGGCCAGCGCCCGGCAGGAATTCACCAGTGCCGAGGCGAGCGGCCCCTCCTCGGGCTTCCTGATCGAGTTGGTCGCGATCATCAGCAGCGGCAGGACGATCATCGGCTCGCCGATCGCCTGCAGCCCCTGCCAGATGACGAAGCCGCTGCCCTGCACGACGCTGGTGAGGAACACGTTGCCGATGCACGCCGTCAGCACGCAGGCCATGCCCGCGAAGCTGACCACGCGCGCGTCGACGCGCTCGAGGTTGAGCAGCATTGCCACCAGCGGCAGCATGATCAGCTGCGCCGACGCGACGAGCAGGGTCACGCCGTAGGACTGCAGCGGACGGAACCCCTGCACCTGCTGCAGGAACGTGTTCGGCAGCGTCGACGCCGACTGGCCGATCAGCAGGAAGGTGAACAGCGCGATCAGCGCGTAGGCGACGTTGCGCCGCTTGAACAGATAGAGCCCATACAGCGGCAACGGCTGCCGGGCCTCGTTGACCAGGAACAGCGGCAGCGCCACCACGCTGACGAGCGCCAGCACGCAGATCGTCGTCGAATTGAACCAGTCGTAGCGGTCGCCCTGCTCCAGCATCGTCACGAAGGCGGTGAAGCCGATCGTCGCCAGCAGCGCGCCCGGCCAGTCGAACAACGCCAGCCGCTGCAGTTGCGGCTCGTCCTGGTCCACGCCGTACCAGACCAGCACCGCGGCCAGCGCGCAGAGCGGCAGCGCCTCGAAGAACACGAACTGCCAGGCGACGACGTCGGTCCACAATGCCGCCAGCGTCGTCGACATGTTCGGCCCGAACGTCGCCGTCAGCGCGTACAGCGCCAGCCCGTAGAGCCGGATCGGTGGTGCCAGCACGCGCAGCCCCACGATCAGCAGGCAGGGGATGATGAACCCGCCGGACAGGCCCTGGAAGAAGCGCAATCCGTAGAGCAGCGTCAGGTTGGCGGTGAACGGGACCAGGATCGTCGAGACGCAGCAGAGCCCGATCGCGAACAGCGCCCAGCGCCGCACCGTCAGCGTCACCGCCCACCAGGGCGACAGCGACATGCCGATCACCTGGCCGATCGCATAAAGGGTCGTCAGCCAGGTGCCCTGGTCGGCATCGATGCGGAGACCGCCGCGGATGTCCGGCAGCGCGCTCGAGCTCACGCCGTCATTGAATTCCGCCGTGAGCGCCGCGATCACCACGCCAAGCAAACCCAGCAGCGACCTTGCCACACCGCCTCCACATCTTCGCCGGTCGCCATGACAAAGCAGAAGCTCCCGCAAATGGCCAGAGCTGCTGCGCACGACGGCCCCAGGCGGGCAGGGCCCGGCCTTGCCTACGACCGCGAATGGGCGCACCACGCCCCCTCCAAAGGCAGGCACACCGGACCCGTCACCATGACCTCCACCACCTGGTCGCCGGACACCTGGCGTGCCCACCCGGTCCGCCAGATCCCGGCCTATCCCGACCAGCCCGCACTCGCCATGACCGAGGCTCGTCTGCGCACCTACCCGCCGCTGGTCTTCGCCGGCGAGGCCCGCCGCCTGCGCGGCCACCTCGCGGACGCCGCTGCCGGCCGCGCCTTCGTCCTGCAGGGCGGCGCCTGCGCCGAGAGCTTCGGCGAGTTCACCGCCGACGTCATCCGCGACACCTTCCGCGTGCTGCTGCAGATGGCGGTCGTGCTGACCTTCGGCGCGACGCTGCCCGTCGTGAAGGTCGGCCGCATGGCCGGGCAGTTCGCCAAGCCGCGCTCGTCCGATGCCGAGACCGCGGACGGCGTCACCCTGCCAAGCTATCGCGGCGACATCGTCAACGGCGCCGGCTTCACGGCGGCCGACCGCACGCCCGACCCGGCCCGAATGGAGACCGGCTATTTCCAGTCGGCCGGCACGCTCAACCTGCTTCGCGCCTTCGCCTCCGGCGGCTACGCCAACCTGCACCAGGTGCATCGCTGGAATCTCGGTTTCGTCCAGCGCTCGCCGCTCGCCGCCCGCTACGGCGACCTCGCCGGCCGCATCGACGAGACGCTCGCCTTCATGGAAGCCTGCGGCATGGCAGGCAGCCCGCATATCAACGAGACCGAGTTCTACACCAGCCACGAGGCCCTCCTGCTCCCGTACGAGCAGGCGCTCACCCGCATCGATTCCACCACCGGCGACTGGTATGCCTGCTCCGCCCATTTCCTGTGGATCGGCGAGCGCACCCGCCAGCTCGACGGCGCCCACGTCGCCTTCTGCCGCGGCATCAACAACCCGGTCGGCGTCAAGATCGGCCCCGGGACGAAACCCGACGACGCGCTCGCCCTGCTCGCCGCGGTCGATCCCGATCACGGCCCGGGCCGCGCCACCCTGATCAGCCGCATGGGCGCCGAAAAGATCGCGAGCGTTCTGCCTGCCCTGGTCCGCGCCGTCGGCCGATCCGGCCGCGCCCCGGTCTGGCTCTGCGACCCGATGCACGGCAACACCACCTCGACCACGCTGGGCGTCAAGACGCGCTCCTTCGACGCGATCCTGTCGGAGCTGCGCACCTTCTTCGACGTCGTCGCCGCCGAAGGCGTGCCCGCGGGCGGCGTGCATGTCGAGATGACCGGCCAGGACGTCACCGAATGCGTCGGCGGCGCGCACCGCCTGACCGAGGCCGACCTCTCCGCTCGCTACGAGACCTTCTGCGACCCGCGCCTGAACGCCGA
>CAXTUK010000201.1:3826-4853 GCA_964247395.1 uncultured Acetobacteraceae bacterium | reverse complement strand
GGGTTCCGGCGCGGGCAGCGCGTCGTTGGGCGGCATCGTCAGCGGCGCGCGGGTGGTCACGGTGAACTCGTTCGGCGTGTTCCTGGTGAAGCCGAACGCCTTGGCGAGATCATCGCCGCAGCCGGCGAGCGAGGATACGCCGAGGAGCAGGCAGACGAGCCGGGCAGCGATCCTTGCGCGAGAGCAGATGGCGTCCATCGAAGGCCTCACACCAGATGCCGAGGTTGACGGTGCGCGAACAGGCCGTCGAGCAGCAGGACCCCGATCCCGCAGACGATGCAACTGTCGGCGACATTGAAGACATACCATGAATAGTTCCAGGCGTGGACGCGAATGAAGTCGACGACGGCGCCGTAGCGCAGCCGGTCGACGACGTTGCCGGTCGCCCCGCCCACGATCAGGCCGAGGCAGCCCGCGACCAGCCGCCGGTCGGTGCGGTGCATCCAGCCGACCAGCAGCAGGGTGATCGCGAGCGCCATCAGGCCGAGCGTGAGGTGGCCCTGTCCGGAACCGGCCTGCAGCAGGCCGAAGGTGACGCCGTGGTTCCAGACCATGGTGAAGTCGACCCCGGGCAGGACGGCGACATCGCCGCGGCCGGGCAGGTCGAGACGAACCAGAACCCACCATTTCGACAACTGGTCGGCGAGCAGGATCAGCACCGCGATCGCCAGACCGAACGGCGCCAACGAGACGGGCGAGGCGAGACGCGCGCTAGGCGGCATGGGCTGGCGCGGCCTCCACGGCTTCGACGCAGCGCAGGCAGAGTGTCGGGTGGCGTTCGTCGCTGCCGACCTCGGTGAGCACACGCCAGCAGCGGACGCATTTCGTGCCCGGCGCCAATCCGATCGACGGCCCTGGATGGCCGAGACCGGGCGTGCTGTCGGCCGCGAACAGCGAGCCGATGTTCGGCTCGAGCACGATCTCGGCGTACGAGACGATGGCAAGCTCGGCCCAGTCGACGTCGCCGAGCTCGGCCGACTCGGCTGCCGAGAGCGGCAGCGAGACGCTGGCGGCGAGCGACGCGCCG
>CAXTUK010000201.1:0-3726 GCA_964247395.1 uncultured Acetobacteraceae bacterium | reverse complement strand
CGTCCTCGGCAGTGAAGCAGAGGATGGGGGCGAGCCAGGTCGTCAGGCAGCGATGGAGATGGTCGAGCACGGTACGCGCGGCACGACGGGCGAGACTCGAGGGCGGGTCGCAATAGAGCGCGTCCTTGCGCACGTCGAAATAGAAGGCCGAGAGATCGGCGGCGCAGAAGGCGTGGATGGCGGGCGCGACCCCGACCCAGTCATGGGTCTGGACGGCGCGGGCGATCGTCTCGCCCAGTTCGGCGAGCCGGTGCAGGACGAGGCGTTCGAGCTCGGGCATGGCCGCGAACTCCACGCGCTCGGCCTCGACGAAGCCGTCGAGCGCGCCGAGCAGCCAGCGCAGCGTGTTGCGCAGCCGGCGGTAGAGCTCGGCCTGCTGGCGGAGGATCTCGGGTCCGATCCGGACGTCCTCCCGCAGATCCGCCCCCATCGCCCAGAGGCGCAGGATGTCGGCGCCGTACTGGTCGCTCACCTGCTGGGGGCTGATTCCGTTACCGAGCGACTTGCTCATCTTGCGGCCCAGCTCGTCGAGCGCGAATCCGTCGCTGACGACGGTGCGGAACGGGGCCCGGGCGCGAGTGCCGACCGCCTCCAGCAGGCTCGACTGGAACCAGCCGCGATGCTGGTCGGAGCCCTCGAGGTAGATATCGGCGGGCCAGGACAGGCCGCGCGCCTCGAGCACGAAGGCGTGGGTGCAGCCGCTCTCGAACCAGACGTCGACGATGTCGCGCACCTGCTCGTACTGGTCGGGGTCGCGGTCGTCGCCGAGGAAGCGGCGGGCGGGCGACGCATACCAGGCATCCGCGCCCTCCTCGCGGAAGATGCCGACGATCCGGGCCATCACCTCGGGGTCCCGCAGAACCTCGCCGGTCCGACGATCGACGAACACCGCGATCGGCACGCCCCAAGAGCGCTGCCGCGAGATGCACCAGTCCGGGCGGTTGGCGAGCATGCTGTCGAGCCGATGGCGGCTCTGCGGCGGCACGAAGACGACCGGCTGCAGCGCCTCGATGCTGCGTGCGCGCAGGCCATCCGGGCCGTCGAGGCGGATGAACCATTGCGGCGTCGCGCGATAGATAAGCGGCGCCCGCGATCGCCAGGAATGCGGGTAGGCGTGGGTGACGGTGCCGCGCGCGAGCAGGGCGGCCGCCTCGGCGAGCGCGCCGCAGACCGGATCGGCCGCCTTGAAGACGTGCAACCCGCCCCAGCGCGGCACCCAGTCGGCGTAGCGGCCGTCGGGACCGACGGTCTCGGGCACCTCGAGCCCGTTGGCGATGCCGAGCGCGAAATCCTCCTCGCCGTGGCTGGGCGCGATGTGGACGAAACCGGTGCCCTGGTCGGCGGTGACGAAGTCGCCGGCGAGCAGCGGGACGTCGTGCTCGTAGCCGTGGCTGCGCAGCGGATGGGCGGCGACGCTGCCGGCGAGCGCGGTCGCTGGCATAACCCGCTCGACCTGCCAGGCGGCGATGCCCGTGTCCGCCGCGACCCGTTCCACGAGGGCGCTGGCGACCAGCAGCCGCTCGCCGACGCGCGCGGCCGAGCCTTCGTGGACCGCATCGATGCGGACGAGGGCGTAGTCGATGGCGGGGCCGTAGGCGACGGCGCGGTTGCCGGGAATGGTCCAGGGGGTGGTGGTCCAGATCACCACCGACGCCTCGGTCGCGGCCAGCGGGCCGGCGACGAGCGGGAAGCGCACCCAGATGGTGGTGCTGAGGTGGTCGTGGTACTCGATCTCGGCCTCGGCGAGAGCGGTCTTCTCGACCGTGCTCCACATCACCGGACGCAGCCCGCGATAGAGCAGGCCGTTGAGCAGGAAGCGGCCGATCTCGGCGGCGATGGCGGCCTCGGAGGCGAAGTCCATCGTCGCGTAGCGCGCGTCCCACTCGCCCTCGATGCCGAGGCGGCGGAACTCGGCATCCTGCAACGCCAGCCACTTCTCCGCGTAGGCGCGGCACTCGGCGCGGAACTGGAGCACCGGGACGGCGTCCTTGTCGCGGCCGGCGGCGCGGTATTCCTCCTCGACCTTCCACTCGATCGGCAGGCCGTGGCAGTCCCAGCCCGGGATGTAGCGGACGCCGCGTCCGGCCATGCGCTGGGCGCGGTTGATGACGTCCTTGTGGATCTTGTTCAGCGCGTGGCCGATATGCAGGTGGCCGTTGGCGTAGGGCGGTCCGTCATGCAGCACGAAGGGCGGCCGGCCGGCGGCATCCGCGACGAGGCGTTCGGAGAGCCGGGTTTCGGCCCAGTGCGCCAGGATCGCGGGCTCGCGCCGGGGCAGGTCGGCGCGCATCGGAAACAACGTCCTGGGCAGGAAGACGGTGTCGCGGTAATCGCGCGCGTCCGGCGTGATGGAAGCGGTGGTGGTGGTGTCGGCCATGGGATGCACTCGCTGTCGCGGCTCATATGCGAATCCCGGACCTGAAGGGTCAAGGAAGGGCCTGTATTCCGGTCACGGCTTGGCCGTGTCAAAAGGGCCGCGGCAGGGAGCGAGGGCATGCTGGGTGCGGTGTTGGACGTGTTCTCACGCGGCGGAACGCCTCGCGCGCGGCCACACGCCGACAGCCGCCTGACGCTGGAGCAGACGGCCACCGACCAGCGGTTCCGGATGCCCTACCGCAAGACCTACCAGTTCCGGGGCGAGACGATCGACGATCGGCATCGCGCGCTCGCCGAGTGCCCGAGGCGCGACGGCATGATCGACATCGGCGTGCCCGGCTGGCTGCTGCCGGCGGACGCGATGAAGCTGTATGAGATGGTCCATTTCTGCGGCGGCGACGTGCTGGAGCTCGGCACCTATCGCGGGCTTTCGGCGGTGATCTCGCTCGAGAGCTCGGTGGCGGCCGGGCTGTCGAACACCATCGTGTCGATCGACCTCGACCCCGGCGCCAGCGAGGCAGGCCGGGCGGAGATCGCCGGACGACCCGGCGCGGAGCGCGTGCATTTCTTCGCAACCAGCGCCGACCAGGCGCTGGAGACGTTCATCGGCGCCGAGCGGCGGTTCCGCTTCTGCTTCGTCGACCACTCGCACCGCTACGATCACGTGCTGAGCGCCTGCCGCAAGCTGCCTGTGGTCCTCGAGCCGGGCGCGTTCTGTCTGTTCCACGACTACAACGATCCGAGGAACGCGATGGAAGGCGAGGACGATTACGGCGTGTTCCAGGGTGTGGCGGACGGGCTCGACCCGGATCTGTTCAGCTTCTGGGGGATCTACGGCTGCACCGGACTGTTCCGGCGCGCGTCCTAGGCCTGGGAGAACGCGGCGCGGGCGGCCTCGGCGTCGCGGGCGATCTGCGTCTTGAGCTCGTCGAGGCTGTCGAAGCGGCGCTCGTCGCGCAGGAAGCGGTGCAGACTGACCGAGAGCTCGGCGCCGTAGAGATCGCCGTCGAAGTCGAACAGATGCGCCTCCAGGCGGCTTTGCAGCCCAGCGGCGACCGTCGGACGGCGGCCGATGTTGGCGACGCCCTCGGCCATGCCGCCGTCGGGCAGGCGCACGATGACGGCGTAGACGCCGCGCGCGGGTTCGAGATGGCGACCGAGAGGAATGTTGGCGGTCGGAAAGCCGAGCGTGCGGCCGCGTGCGTCGCCGTGCGAGACGACCCCGCGGACCGACCAGGGGCGGCCGAGTTCGCGCGCCGCGCGCTCCGGATAGCCGTCGAGCAGCAGGCGCCTGATGCGGGTCGACGAGAGCGGCCCGCTGCCGTCGGCGAGCGGCGGCACGATCGTCAG
>CAXTUK010000200.1:0-4882 GCA_964247395.1 uncultured Acetobacteraceae bacterium | reverse complement strand
AGCGATTCTGCCGTTCCTCAACGAGCGCAGCCTGTATCAGCTGCAGTGGGGGTTCAGGAAGCAGGGGCGCCGGATCGAGGAGTTCCTCGAGTGGGCGAAGGGCGAGCTGCGGCCGGTGATGCGGCGGATGCTGCAGCTTTGCGAGGCGGAGGACATCCTTCGGCCGCAGGCGATCTACGGCTACTGGCCGGCGGCGGGCGACGGCGACGACCTGGTGCTGTTCGACCCGGGCGACCGGGACCGGGAAGTGGCGCGATTCACCCTGCCGCGCCAGCCGCGCGAGGATGGGGAGTGCATCGCCGACTTCGTGCGTGACGTGGGCGCGGGCGAGCGAGACGTGATCGGGCTGCAGGTGGTGACGGTCGGCCAGGCGGCATCCGACAAGGCGCGCGACTGGTTCGAGGCGGATCGCTACCAGGATTACCTCTACCTGCATGGCCTGTCGGTGGAGATGGCCGAGGCGATGGCCGAATACACCCACAAGCGGATCAGGGCGGAGCTCGGCTATGCCGGCGAGGACGACCGCGACATGGACCGGCTGCTGAGCCAGCACTATCGCGGCTCGCGCTACTCGTTCGGCTACCCCGCCTGCCCGCGGCTGGAGGACCAGGCGCCGCTGCTGCGGCTGCTGGACGCGGAACGGATCGGAGTGAGCCTGTCGGACGAGTGGCAGTTGCACCCGGAGCAGTCCACCAGCGCGCTGGTGATCCTGCACAAGCGGGCGAAGTATTTCATGGTCTGATGTCCCACAAGGTCTGCGACGGCGCCGCAGACTTCAGGCCGGCTCGGAAGGCGCTTCCGGCCGCTGCCGGCGCTCGGTCATGAAGGCGTCAAACTCGGACTTGTCCTTGGCGAAGCGGAGGCGTTCAAGGAAGGCGGCGAACTCGCTCTGCTCGTCCTCGAGCCGCTTGAGCGTCTCGCCGCGATATTCGTCGAACGCGCGGTTGCCGCTGGTGGGCGCGGCCTGGCTGCACATGTTCGACCACATTCCCGACGCCCAGCGCGCACCGTTGCGGCCGGCGCGCCGGCCGAGGCGGCCGTTGCCGCATGCGAAGCGGCCGCCCCCGATCGTCAGGGCGAGCATGACGAGCCCGAGCGGCCACCAGGCGGCGAAGCCGAGGATGGTGATCGCGATGACGGCCCACTTGTTGCCGAACATCGGGCGCCAGTCAGGACCTGCGTTCCAGGTCGGGGACCCTGTCGAAGTGCTCATGCCGCCCGCTCCATGTGAATGTAAGACACATTTACTTTGGGGTCGCCGAGCGGAGCCGTCAATCGGAATCGAGTGTCACTGCCTGCCGGCCAGTCCGAGGCTCTGCAGGTAGATGAGGATGCCGGCTTCGAGCAATTCCTCGGGCGCCATCGGCAACGGACGGCGGGCGCGGTCGGGCCGGCAGAACAGGGCGGCGGTGCCGTGCGAGAGCGCCCAGAGATGCAGCGCCATCATCACGGGCGGGGGCTGGCTGCCCCTGGGGAGCTGGCCTGAGAGAAGCTCGGCGGCGCGTCGGAGCAGGCTGAAGACCCGGTCGGACGCAGCGGTGACGGCCTGGGCGGCAGCGGCGCTGCGCGCCTCGAACATGGCGGCATAGAAGGCGGGCTCGGTTCGGGCGAAGGCCAGGTAGGCGGCGCCCATCGCCTCGAAGGCGGCGGCGGGGTCGGGCCTGCCGTCGTTCCAGGCGATGGACAGCTCGGCGGCGCGGCGGTCGAAGCCGCGGACCGCCACCTCGTCGAGCAGCGCGTCGGCGTCGCGGAAATGGCGATAGGGTGCGCCAGGGCTGACGCCGGCCTGCCGCGCCGCCTCGGCGATGGTGAAGCCGGCCGCACCCTTGCCGGCGATCAGCGCCAGGGTGGCCTCGACCAGCGCCTCGCGCAGATTGCCGTGGTGATAGCCGCGCCGGTCGGCGCGGTCGGGCTCCTTGGACCACGTCATGTGACGAGGCCTTACATCAAATCGGCCGGCTTGCCATCACGCGTGAGGGGCCTGTGTGGCGCTGAAGGCCGCCATGAGGTGATGCACCAGCGGGTTGAGGCGTTCGCGCCTGATCCTCTCATGGACTTCCGCGCCGGGGGTCGCCTTGAACGGGGTCAAACCCGGCTGCATGCGACGGCCCCGATAATCCTTCGCGTCGAAATCGGGACCCGGGTCGAGGTCGGCCGCGATGCCCGCCCTGAGATAATGGGCGAACAGGTCGCGATTGGGTCCGACCGATCGTCCGTGCGCGCGAGCGTACGCGGCGACGTCGAAGAGCGGGTTCGGGCTGACGCATTGCCGGCGTCGGTTGCGCAGGTAGTGGAGCAGTGGCGAGATCGATCCGGCGATCCGGTAGTGCTTCGCATACCAGGCGGTGTCGAAATAGACGATCGGCCGATGACGGGCCGGCTCGCCGCGAAGGATATAGTGCAGCAGCGGGTTGGCGGTGTGCTCCTCGTCCGACATGTAGACCGATCGATACCAGGCGCTGTCGAAATAGGCGTTCGGTCGCCGGCCTTCGGCGGCTCCGTAGCCGCAGAAATGATCGAGCGGCGCGAGGCTGCTCTGGCGGACATCGGGATAGCTGATCAGGTAATGGCTTTCATCGAACAGGCCTGACGACATGATGACGGCCGAGATCTCCGCGCCGATCCAGGTCGTGGCGGGTCCGTTCTGTTCGAGGTGCCTCGCGAGCCTGGTGCGCCTGCCGGTGGTCTCCAGGAAATGACCGAGGGCGGAGACGGATGCATCGAGCCCTTGGAGTTCGCGATGTTGCGCCGCGTCGAACGCGTCGGAGACGAACCTGTTCTCGCGTTCGCCGTGCTCGATGTAGTGGATCAGCGGGTTGATGCCCGCCTCCCTGACGTCGTCGTTGCGGGCGAGATATTGCGCGGTATCGAACACCGGATTGGGATTACGATGCTGCCGCCAGCCGGTGCGGCAGAAATGGTGAACGAGGTCGCGCTCGTCGTCGATCTCGAGCTGACAGATGCGGCGGTAGTGGTTGCCGTCGAACAGGCCCGAGACGGTGACGAGGTGCTCGTCGCGCGATCGGGAATAGTTCCGCTTCGATCCGACGCGGTGGAAATGCTCGACGGGATCCCAGTCCTCGGACGCGATCTCGGGGTAGTGCCCCGCATACCAGGCGGCGTCGAACCGCTCGTCGGGGCTGGTCGGCGCGGTCCGCCGGCGAGCGAGAAAGTGGGCGAGACAGCAATCGGCGGCGCCCAGGCCGTGATGGGCGCGATACCAGGCGACGTCGAAATGCGGCGACGGGCGGCGGTTCTCACGCTCGCCGAATCGCCAGTAGTGCAGAAGGGGATCGATCGACAGCTCGACCACGTCGGGGTTGTTGGCGAGATACCAGTCGGTCTGGAAATGAAAGCTCGGCCAGAGATGGTCCGGCCAGCCGCTGTTGCAGAAATGAACAAGGAGATCGCCACGTGGCGTGGCGATCTCCCCGTACTGCTTCAGATACCACGCCGCGTCGAACAGTCCGGAAGGAGCCAGTTCGAGCACGGCCCGGGCGACGTCAGTCGCGGCCTGCCGAGCCGGCGCCACGCCGCATCGCCCGTTTCGGTCGCACCGGCCGGGTCAGGCGACCCGGTCGAGCGTCACGCCCTCGGTCGAGCGTACGGCGCGCGCGGCCAGGTTCCGACGGATGCCCTCGAGCTTCGGACCCGCCAGGATCAGCGGCGCGCAGGCATCTTCCCAGGTCTTGGGGTCCTGCTCGGGGAACAGGGTGATCGCGCCGGATTGCATGAAGTGATTGCGGTTGCCGATGTCGAGATAGGATTCCGTCTCCGCACCTTCGGCGAACAGGATGCCGTGCGGCTCGATCTCGACATGGAAATAGTCGATCCGGCCGGTCATCTGCGCCTGGGTGACGGTCCGGCCGTTCTGCAGCAGGCTGGCCGGGACGAGGACGCCGTCGATGAACATCGCGTGGTCGGGCGAGACGAACAGGTCGCGCGCCGGCTTGCTGTCGGCGATGGCGTCGGCCGCGATGCGGATCGGCTGGGCGTGCTGGTCGGCCGGCTTGTCGACGCCGAACGACCTGATCCGGACCGCCTTGACCGGCATCGGGCCGGCGAGCGTCATCACCTGGTCGCCCGCCTGAAGAAGCTCGACCGCGACCGGGCCGTCGGCTGTCAGGACTGAGGTGCCGCGCAGGAAGCAGGCGAAGTCGATGACCGCCTGTCCGGCGGAATTGTCGGCGACGGCGAAGTTCGACTGGGCGAAGGTGCCGTTCAGCTTGACGGTGCCGATGGCCGCACCGGTCGCGTCGGTGAGGCTCAGGAGGCCGGTCGCCGCCGAGTAGACGGCCTGGTCGCCGGCGGCAAAGGGAGATCCGAAATTGATGTTGTCGTTGGTCCCGAACCCGGTGACGGTGGGAACCGTGCTGAGCAGGTTCAGCAGGCCGGGCGCGAACGACAGGGTCCCGCCGCCGGCTCCGGTGAAGTTCGCCGTGATGACGCTGAGCGCGCTGACGGTGTCGGTCAGGAGGATGGTCGAGGCGCCGTTTACGTTCAGCGTGGCGGCACTGGCCGCCGTGGCCAATCCATTGATGTTGACGGTTGCGCCATTCGTGGCCTCGACCGTGTATCCGGACAGCAGTCCGGCGACGCTGTCCAAGTTGAACAGCGAGGGCCCGGAAAACGTGATCGTCGGATTGACCGCGAGGACGCTGATGTCGACCCCGTAGTTCCCGCCGGTCGTCACCGTCTGCTGGTCCGGGTTGGTGTCGCCGAGATTGATGATTGTGTCTGCCACAGGACGACCTCTTGCTTGATCTTGTTGGACGGGTCGGCGATCCGGTCGGAACAGAGCGTTAGGAACCTGATAACCGTGTTAGTTGGATGCGCCAAGTCGCGGCATTCGTCAACAAGATCTTAAAGCGTTGCCGGGGGG
>CAXTUK010000199.1:0-4895 GCA_964247395.1 uncultured Acetobacteraceae bacterium | reverse complement strand
TCAAGCAGTCGGGCTATGGGCGCGAAGGCAGTCATTATGGCATCGAGGAGTACGTGCACGTGAAGTACGTCCTCATGGCGGGGCTGGCGGCCTAGACCGGTCCCGCTCAGCCTGGCATCAGGCCGAGCGGGCAAATTGCTCGCTCGAAGACCGGCCGGCCATCGGCTCCCCTCCCTTGATGTTGCGTTCAGCGGCCGGAGCGCTCCTGCCATTCTGCCAGGAAGACCTCGACGGCCCGTCCATGCTCCGGCGACTGGTGCGCGAGCGATTGCAGCGCCGCCGTGGCCTCGAGGCTGCTGCGCAGGTCGGTGCTTGGGCTCATCCGCAACAGGCGCTTGCAGTAGCGGAGCGCCACACCCGAGTGCTGTGCGATGTCCTCGGCAAGGGCCCAGGCGCGGTCAAGCAACTGCGCGTCGGGCAGCACCTCGGAAACCAGGCCGCAGGCTCGCGCCTGTTCGGCGTCGATGACCCGGCCGGTGAAGCTCAGCTCCGCCGCCATCGCTGCGCCCACGACGCGAGGCAGGAACCAGCTGCCGCCGATACCGGAGACGATGCCGAGCCGGATGAAAGTCTCGGCGAAACGGGCGCGCTCGGACGCGAGCCGGATGTCGCACATGCAGGCGATGTCCAGCCCCGCGCCCATTGCCGGGCCGTTCACGGCGGCGATCAGCGGCGGTTCCAGGTCATGCAACGCGATGGCGATCTGCTGGAGATGGCGGCGATAGCGCTCGGCGATCTCGACCGCGTCGCCGGCCATGAAGCCTTCCCGGCTGCGCATGTGCTTGACGTTGCCGCCGGCGCAGAACGAGGTTCCGGCCCCGGTCAGCACGACGGCCTTCAGCGTGATGTCCGCATTGATGCGGCGCGCGGCAGCGACGATCTCGTCGCACTGCTCCGGGCTCGAGAGCGCGTTGCGCTCCTCTGGCCGGTTCATCGTCAGGAGAAGGACGCCGTCTCGGCGTTGCTCCTCGATGAATGGCTGGGTCATGCCGGCACCTCGACGTGAATGACTCGTTCCGCAACCAGCCGGTCGATCTCGTCGTTACCGAAGCCGAACCGGGCGAGGTTCTGCCGCGAATGCTGCCCTGTGCCCGGCGGGGCGTGGCGCGGCCGGGACGGTGGTGAGCCGAGGGCGAAGCCAGGCATGGCGAACCGTCCAGCGACGGGATGGTCTATCTCGACCTCGATGCCGGATGCGGAGTACTGCTCCGACCCGACCACTTGGGCGTAGTCGCCGACAGGTGCCGCGCTGATGTCGGCTGCCCTGAACAGGTCGCACCATTCCGCGGTGGAACGGGTCCGCAGCGCGGCCGTCAGCGCCTCGCGCATCGCGGGCCGGTTCGCCACCCGCGCCTCGTTGGTGGCGAAGCGCGGATCGTCGAGCATGTCCTGGCACCCGGTGATGGCGCATAGGTCGCACCAGCGCTTCTGCTGGTAGGCGGCGATCATGATCCATCCGTCGGCGGTCTGCAGCGACTCGTTGGGTGCCGCGTAGGATGCCGCGCTGCCATGCGGCTTGGGCTGCTCCCGGGATGAAAGGAACGACGCGACGTTCAACTGCTGAAGCATCAGCATGCCGTTATAGAGGCTGAGGTCGATGTGCGTCCCGATGCGGTCCCGGTCCCGGTTGCGCAGTGCGGCGAGGATCGCGATGGCGCCGAACATCGCCGCCGTCATGTCGGCCAGCGGCAGCGGCGCCTTGCCCGGCTCGCCGCCGCCCGCCTCGATACCGCTCATCAGCCCGGTCGCCGCCTGCAGGATGCCATCCACGCCTGGCCGCGCCTGCCAGGGCGTCGCGGCGCCGTAGGCGGAGATGGAGCAGTAGACGATCTCCGGCCGGGCGCAGCGCAGCGTCTCGTAGTCCAGGCCGAGACGCCGCATCACGCCCGGTCGGAAATTCTCCACCAGGACGTCGGCCTGCCGAACCATGCGCGCGACCACCCCGGCGGCGACGGGATGCTTGAGGTCGATGCAGAGGCCGAGCTCGTTGCGATTGCAGGTGAGCATCGTCAGGCTTTCTCCGCCCTGCCAGGGCGGTCCCAACTGCCGCCCGAGTTCGCCACCGGGCGGCTCCACCTTGATGACTGTAGCGCCCATGTCGGCCAGCCACATGCCGCAGACCGGCCCGGCGATCAGCTGGCCGAAGTCCAGCACCACGACGTCGCGCAGAACATCGGCGATCATCGCCTCGCGCCTACCTGTTTCGTTGCGGACAGCTAGCGCGCAGGGCGATGCGATCACGAACGATTAGAACGCCATGATCGTTGCTTCCAGCGCAACGGCGAACGCGGGAATACGCGCCTCCGGCGCCTTCCTGCCGTCCTGATCAGATCGACCGGACGCGACGACGGCGAGTACCGCGGCGGTGCTCGAGGGTGTCGGCTATGCGGTGCTTCCGCTGCGGTGCATGCAGGACGGCGTAACCGAAATAAGTAGTTGAGTCCCTGACGAGAGTAATCAGGGGCATGTCGGACCCGACCCCGGCTTCACGCATAACGCGGCAGACGTCGGCCGGGTAGGAGCTCGTAGGGAGCCTGCCACCCTGGAATTGCCGCGATCCGTCCGAGCCACGCGTGGATGCGGGGGTAACCGGAGCTGAGATCGTAACCCGTTTCATCGGATGGGAAGGAGATGTAGGCGCACATGGACAGGTCGGCGATCGTCGGGTGATCCCCGATCACGAACGGACGGCCTGTCACCCGCTCCTCCAGTATGCCGAGGAAGTCGTCGACCCGGCCGCGCAGGAAGGCGAGCACGGCCGGGTCGGTTTCTCGCGTGAAGGTGCGTCGGAAGCGATAGGCCGCCATGAAGCCCGAGAGCTTCTGGTTGTCCCAGAACAGCCAACGAAGCACCTCGAAACGCTCGTCCTCGTCAATACCTCCGAACCGGCCATACCGTTCGGCAAGACGCAGCAGGATCGGCCCGGTCTGAGTCAGGGTGACGCCGTCCTCCTCCAGAACGGGGAGTTCCCCCATGGGGTTCACGGCTCGACGCCACTCGGGAGTCCATGTCACCCGCGCTGCGAAGTCGGTCCAGACAGGCTCGAACGCCTGCCCGCACAGGGTGAGCATGAGAGCCAGCTTGTAGCTGTTCCCGGACTCCGGGAAATAGTGAAGGCGGTACCTGGCCACCAGAACCCTCCTGACGATATCGGATGCACACAGGATGCATGGCAATGCGCCCCATCCTAGACGCATCCCTCGCGCAGGCTCACTGCACTCGCGCCCGCCGACCGATCGCGCTGCTTATCGGCGGGGCGCCCAGGCTTCGTGTCACTCGCCCCAGCCGACGACGCCGTGGCCGCCGAAGACCATGCGCCGGATGAAAGGCGCCCCCAGTCCGGACGTGAACCCCGGCACCGGCGCGCTTGCCTCGTCGAGACGCTTCCTCTGATCGTCGCCCAGTCGGAGATCGGTCGCGGCGATGTTGCTTTCGAGCTGCCACACCTTGCTCGCGCCGATCAAGGTCGATGCGACCCCGCTCTGCGCCAGGGTCCAGGCGAGCGCGACCTGCGCCATCGGGCGATCGACCTCGGCGGCAACCGCATTCAGCACGTCGAGAACATCCCAGTTCCGATCGACGAACTTGCTGTCGCCGAACGGGTTCGCGCCGCTCAACCGGCCGGTGTCGGCGGTGTTCCCGCGCTGGTACTTGCCGGACAGGAAGCCGCCCGCCAGCGGGCTCCACGGCATCACGCCCATGCCGCCCTCCCGCGCAGCCGGAAAATGCTCGCTCTCGACGTCGCGCGCGACGAGCGAATATTCGAGCTGCATCGCGATCGGCCCCGGCACTCGCCGCTCGGCGGCGATCGTCGCGGCCTTCATCGCCAGCCACGCCGGCATGTCGGACAGGCCGAAATAGCGGATCTTGCCGGCACGCACGAGGTCGCCGAGCGTCGAGACGATCTCCTCGACGGGAGTGACGCCGTCCCAGACATGCATCCAGTAGAGGTCGACATAGTCGGTGCCCAGCCGCTCGAGCGAGGCATCGAGCGCGCGGTAGATGTTCTTGGCGCCGGCCCCGCCCGCGTTCGGGTTGCCACCGCCGGCCTGCGTCGCCGTAAGCGGGCTCGCCGAGCCGTTGAAGGCGAACTTGGTGGCGAGCACGATCTCGTCGCGCGCGCCGCTGTCGGCGATGAACTTGCCGACCAGCGTCTCGCTCTCGCCGCCGGAATAGATGTCGGCGGTGTCGACGAAATTGCCGCCGGCATCACGGTAGGCGTCGAAGATCGCCCGCGATGTCGCCTCGTCCGCGCCCCATTCGCCAGGACCGAAGGTCATCGTCCCCAGAGCGAGTGGACTGACGACGAGACCGGAGCGCCCGAGCGTGCGGAAATCGGTGAGGGACATGACGCGCTGCTTTCATAGCGTTCGCTATGGCTCTATGCTACGTCGATCGACTGACGTCAAGCTGTTTCAGAGCGTCCACTATGGAATCTGCCGAGGCCAGTCCCGGGTCGCGTCGCAAGATCGGCCGCCCCCTGTCGTGGGATAGCGCTGCCCCGCGCGCGCCGGCGATGCGGGCATTATGGCGCCATGGCTACGAGACGACGTCGATCGTCGATCTCACGACCGCGATGGGGGTCACGGCGCCCAGCTTGTACACGGCGTTCGGCGACAAGAGGCGCCTGTTCATCGAGGCGGCGCACCGCTACGCGGGCGATCCCGAGGCAATGGCACGGGCGATCGATGCCGCGCCGACGGCCTACGATGCTGCGCGCAGGATGCTGACCGATGCCGCGACGGCCTATACGGGCGACAAGACGCCAAAGGGGTGCCTGCTCGCCAGCGCGACGGCCAGCGGCTCAGCCGCCTCTGCCGAGGTCCAGCGCACCATCGCCGACATTCGCCAGCGGATCGCGGCGCAGTTGCGCGCCAGGATCGAGCGCGACATCT
>CAXTUK010000198.1:0-4939 GCA_964247395.1 uncultured Acetobacteraceae bacterium | reverse complement strand
CTCACCGACGAGGCGTTCGAGGCGCCGCCGACGGCTCTCGCCGCGGCACGTCAGGGCGCCGGGCGGGGCGCCGGCGGGGGGCGCCATCGCGCCGGCAGGCATGCTGCCGGCCGAGCCGGCCGGGCTGCTGCCACCGGCGGGAGCCGCCATGCCGCCGGAGCTTCCGGCGCCCGAACCGGCCGTCGCGTCCTGGTTGCCGCGTGCCTGCTGCAGGCTCTGGGCGTTGAGGCGGGCAGTCTCGGCATCGCCGCCGCGCGAGGTCTGGTGCATGCCCCTCATGTGATTCATGCCGTGCATGTGGTGATGGTGGTGCATCGGCGTGCTCGGCGCGGTTCCGGCATCGTTGGAGCCGGTGGTCTGCGCGAGTGCCGGCATCGCGAGTGCGACGGCCGCGGCGCAGACGGTCATCCTCAGCATAGGCTTCATAGTTCTGCTCCCTTTCGCCTTCCGGCCCGGTTGGCCGACCAGGTGGTCTCGGAGGACCGTGCTGCGCCGGCGGGACCAAGCTCCCGCGACGCTCGCAGAACGGTCTAGCCGGCGCGCGGTTCCGGCTTCGAGCACGAAACAGGGCCGGGCGTTCGTTTCAGGCGCGATTGCGGCTTTCGGGAGACGTTCCGACGGCAGGTCAGTCGGCGGTGGCGCCGGACGGGCTCGCGACCCGGCCGCGCGAGGCGTGCGGAGCAGGCGCGCCGTAGACGGCGAGCGCGCGCTTGAGGAACGCGTTGACCATGCGACGCACGGCCTCGTTGAAGACGACGCCGATCGCCCGTTGCAGCAGCAGGCTCCTGAACTCGAAATCGACGAAGAAGTCGACCCGGCAGCCGCGCGGATCGGGCGTGAACCGCCAGGTGTTGTTCAGGTAACGGAACGGGCCGTGCTCGTAGCGGACGGTGATCGATTTCGGCCGGTCGAGGGCCACGCGGCTGGTGAAGCTCTCGCGGAAGGGGCCGAAGCCGATCGTCAGGTCGGCGACCACCTCGGTGTCGGTTCGGCTGGTGACGCGCGCGCCGGTGCACCAGGGGAGGAAGTCGGGGTAGGCGCGGACGTCGGCGACGAGATCGAAGAGCTGCTGATCCGAGAAGCGGACCACCTGATGCTCGGCGTGGGTGGGCATCGGCTCAGGCCGGCTGGAGCGAGGCGAGGCGGCCGCGCGCCTCGCGCAGGCGCTCGAAGTCGGCGTCCGCGTGATAGGACGACCGGGTCAGCGGGGTAGCGCTGACCATCAGGAAGCCCTTGGCGCGGGCGGTCGCGGCGTAGTCGTCGAACTCGGCCGGGGTGACGAAGCGGTCGACCGCGGCGTGCTTGGGGCTCGGCGCGAGATATTGCCCGAGTGTCAGGAAGTCGACGCCGGCGATCCGCAGATCGTCCATCACCTGGCCGATCTCGGGGCGGCCCTCGCCGAGCCCGACCATCAGGCCCGACTTGGTGAACACCGACGGCATCGCGGCCTTGGCGTCGTCGAGCAGGCGCAGCGACTGGAAGTAGCGCGCACCCGGCCGGATGGCGGGATAGAGCCGGGGCACGGTCTCGAGGTTGTGGTTGAACACGTCGGGAGGGGCTTCGGCGATGCGCTCGAGGGCGGCCTCCTTGCGCAGGAAGTCGGGCGTCAGGATCTCGACGGTGGTGCCGGGCGAGGCGTCGCGGATCGCGCGAATGACGGCCACGAAGTGCGCCGCACCCCCGTCGGGCAGGTCGTCGCGGTCGACCGAGGTGATGACCACGTGGCGCAGGCCGAGTTGGGCGACGGCGTCGGCGACACGGGCCGGCTCGCCGGGATCGAGCGGCAGCGGGACGCCGGTGCGCACGTTGCAGAAGGCGCAGGCGCGGGTGCAGGTCTCGCCCATGATCATCATCGTGGCGTGGCGCTGCGACCAGCACTCGCCGATGTTGGGGCAGGCGGCCTCCTCGCAGACGGTGACCAGGTTGCTGGCGCGCATCAGGTCGCGGGTCTGCCGATAGACCGGGTGGGTGGGCGCGCGGACGCGAATCCAGTCCGGCTTGCGCGCGACCGGATTGTCCGGCCGGCGCGCCTTCTCGGGGTGCCGCGGCGCGTCGCGATGGTCGATCAGCAGCCTGGGTGACATGAGGCGCGCGTGGGGTCCGATTCGAAGGGGCCTGGGCGAGAAGTGTCCCCGCGTCCCCTGGAGGTCAAGCGCGGCGGCGGAACGCCACCACGGCGCCGTGGGTGCGGGGTGGAGTCCCGCGTCCCGACCTTTCGCGCGGGAACAGCGGTCGCGATCGTCACCTGGGCGGGATTCGCGGGGCGAAGGGGTCAGAGCGCCTCGATGCGGGGATGGTCCACCCTTGCCGCGGAGCGGGCAAGACGTTTGTCGAAGGTCAGGAAAGTCTCGCAGCCGGCGGCGGCGGCGAGGTGGAGCGCGTCGGCGAAGTCGAGGCCGGTTTCGGCCCAGTCGAGGGCCTTGGCGACCAGGGAGGCGTCCTCGATAACGAGGTCGGGGAGGCCGGCGAGGGCGCGCAGCGCGGGGATGATCCGGCCTGCGGGAAGGTCGTAGACGGCTCGCAGCACCCATTCGGTCTCAAGAACGACCGTCCGGGGGATGAAGACCGGCTCGCGACCGATGAGCGCGCGGGATCTCGAGGCTTGCCGCGGGTCGTCGCCGGTCAGGAAGCGGACGAGGACGTTCGTGTCAGCCGCGCGCATGCCGGCGTCTGATTTCGGCGGCGATACCGGCGTGCATCTCCTCGATCGATCTGGCGCCGCCGCCGCGGGAGAGGCAGCCGAAGACGTCCTCTGGTCGGGTTGGGGCGAAAATCGTCGTCAGCGGCTTGAGGAGGACACCTTCGGCGGTGTGCTCCACGGTCAGTCGGGTGCCCGCGTCCCATTGCAGCTCGTCGCGGATGGCCTTCGGGAGGATGACCTGGCCCTTGGTGGAGACGGTCGTGGAGGAGGGGGACGGCATGGGCGGTTCTTGTAAGATGCGGGTAAGATAGTCAAGGGAGTTGGGGGAAGGCAATCCGGGTTGGTGCTGGTTGTCGGGCCCGTTGGGTCGGTCTTGAAATTGGTGGCGGTCGTTCCGTACGGGACGCGGTGTCAACGGGCCCGCGGGACTCGTCGATCGGCAGGAGGGGTGCCACGACCGGGGTGCGGACAAGTTCAGCGGCATGGTTGGATTGGACATCGACGACAAGCCGCCGCTCGGCAACTCGTTCGACGACCAGGGCCTCGCTCAAGGTCACGGTCGTTGGGCGCTTCACGGCGTCGCCTTGACGCCAGAGCGGTTGGCTCACGGTTGAGCTCCTTCGAACAGGGATCGTGTGCATGGACGTCGCGTTCGGAAAAGCGGTCGCGGTCGGCGCCTGAGCCGCGGATGTTCGCCGATTGTCGACTTGAAATTCGTGTTGGCATGGGCGGGGGCAATCAAGATGCGCTGAGATCGGCGCCGGGCTTCGGCGGCTTGGACGCGAGTGGACGGATGCGGATGGGCCGGCGGGCGGCGGCTTGGCGGCTTCATTGCATTTGAAGTTTGTGGCGTGTTCCGGTGGTCGCGAGGGCGAGTGAACGGCGGCCGGACTTGAAATTCGTGGTGGCAGCAGCGGGAGTGCTCCGGACGGCGTTGGGTGTTGAGCGTAGGCGGATGCCAGCGGGATGCGAGTTTAGGGCTGTCTCCGAGAGGCCAAGCGACAACGAGTGGAAGAACCCGTCAACCTGGTGGCGTGGGCGTGCGAAAGGTCTCACGCTCTCGACGCGTATCGCGGGGCCTGGGGAGGTCGAACGCTGCTGGGCCAAACCCGGTGGTTGCCGCTAGTCTTTGTCGTGACGACGGCAGGGGTATCAGCCATGGCAGACATTGGACTTGATCGCTCATGTTCGACTGCGTCCTGGCATTTGGCGCAGATCAATGTGGGTCGGCTCGTGGGCGCCCGGAGTACTATCCAGGTGGCCCCGTTCTTTGCCGCGCTCGACCGGATCAACGCGCTCGCTGAGGCCTCACCGGGGGTTCGTGTGGCGGTTGCAAGGCGAGGGCGGCAATGCGACCGACCTGCAGCCCACGTCGGACCCGTTGTTCATCGTCAACATGTCGGTGTGGGCGGATGCCGAGGCGCTGTTCGCGTTCGTCTATCGGAGCGGTCACGCGCCGGAGATGGCGCGGCGGCGAGAGTATTTCGAGCGGTTCGACGGCGCGTATCAGGCGTTGTGGTGGGTGCCGGCGGGTCATGTTCCCAGCGTGGACGAGGGACTGTCCCGGCTGTGGCGGCTCGATCGCTACGGACCGACGCCTCAGGCGTTCACATTCAAGTCGCGGTTTCCGACGCCGGATGGGCAGGGCTTGCCGATCGACATGCAGCCTGATCCCTGGTGCGTGGGACGCGCGTGATCGGCGTGGATGGCCTTCCAGCCACGCGATGATTCCTCTCTGTTGTCGCAGGGTTGAGGCCAACTCGCCAGGCTGGTGGTCACGGCGACGGGGGGCGAGCCGTCAGGCGAAGATCCGCGGAGGGAGCTCACCCATCGGAGCGACTTGCGCTCTCAAGACCTCCAGATGCTTGAGCATCTTGGCCGTCTGTCCGTGCGTATCTCGGAACCAGTCGGTCGACCAGATCCGGTAGATATTCCACCCGAGCGCCTCCAGCATTTGCTGTCGCAGGATGGCTCCGCTGCCTATTACACGTGTGATAAAAGGCCTCGCGTCAGCCGATCCCAGTTGCCGTGAGCGAAGCTCCTCCGAGCGGCGGCGTCCAGCGGAGCGTCGTCAAGGATGCGTCGCGGGGCGCCCCGGGGTCGATACTGATAAGGGAAGTCGGTAGAGAACAGCAGGCGCTCGGGGCCGACGATCTCGAGGCAGCGGAGGAGATACGCGTCGCTCCACATGCCACTGCCGGTCACGTACAGGTTCCTGCGAGCGTAGTCGGTGAGTGGGCGACCGAGCTGGAAGGCACGCTCGAAAACAGCCGAAGTGCGTTCCAGGTAAAACAGCAC
>CAXTUK010000197.1:0-4945 GCA_964247395.1 uncultured Acetobacteraceae bacterium | reverse complement strand
ATCCTGGTGCACGATCCGTTCGAGCCCTGAAGCTTTAAGGGCTCGTTGACGAAACTGGTCGAGACTGCGCCGGAACGGATCAAGAGCGCAGGCCAGGATGGCGAGCGGCAAGGCGGCACACGAGCGTTACGTCGTCGAGGGGCTCGCCGATCCGGCTTCACCCTACGCGCGGCTCGTCGCCGGCGTGCGTGGCGTAGGGGATACGGTGAGCCCTGTCGCTGGTGCGCCCGTGCTGTCGGCCCTGCCGGTGCAGCCGGGGGCGCCCCCGCATCCGTGGCTGGACATGCTGTCGCGGACGTCGATCGAGGGACTCGTCCTGCCGACGGCTCGCGTCGCGGCGCACGGGGCCGACTGGATCCTGTGTCCGACACCGGTCCATCCACCCGCCGGGCAGGAAGGCGGCCTTGACGAGCAGACCCTGATGAACAGGGTCCTGCGTCCTGCCGCCGCGGTGCTCAGGCGGATGGAGGGTGAGCAGCTCACCCATCGGTCGATCCGCCCGGAGAATATCTTCGTTTCCGGTCGAGGTCTGCAGCTTGGTCCGTTCTGGCTGGCGCCGCCGGCTTTCCTGCAGCCCGCCATCTACGAAACTCCCGTCGTCGCATCCTGCGTGCGGCAAGGGCGTGGGCGGGGGACGATCGCCGACGACATCTACGCCCTCGGCGTGTCGATCCTGGCGCTGTTCCTCGGCGAGACGCCGATGGACGGTGTTCCGGAGTCGGAGATCATCGAGCGTAAATTGTGGCAGGGCAGCTATGCGGCCCTGACCGAAGGGCGGCGGATCCCGTTCGGGCTCGGCGAGATCATCGCCGCGATGGTCTCGGACCAGCCCTCGCAGCGGCCCACGCCTGATCGACTGTGCCGCGCCTCGGCGCTGAGCGGTCCGGCGACGAGCTCGCGCAAGCGGGTCAATGCCGCCATTCCCATGGTCCTGGCCGGACGCGAGGTCTGGAATGCGCCACAACTCGCCTTCCTGATCGGGGAGGAGCCGGAGGCGGTCGCGACCGCCCTGCAGGTCGGGCAGATCGATGCCTGGCTGAGGCGCGGTCTCAACGAGGTGGTGCTCGCGGAACGGCTGGAGACAGTGGTGCATCCGGGTGGCATTCGCGTGTTCGACGGCAGGTTGCGCGAGCTCGAGCCGGTGGCGCGCACCTCGCTGCTGAGCAAGGTGGCGCGCATGCTCGATCCGGAAGCGCCGATCGTGTGGGATCGTCTGCGTCTGATGCCGGAAGGTCTGGGCGGCGTGCTCGCCGCCTGCGGCAGCGATCCGCTCGTGCCGCAAGCCTCGGTCAACGCGTTGCTGGCCACTGAAATCCTGATCGCGCGCGCAATGGACGAGCCGCCTGGACCGAGACGGGAACTGGCGCTGGCTGCGGCACGCAGGGCGATGTCGGCGGCACGCAACCAGGCGGCACTGATCAAGCTTTCCTATGAGCTCAATCCGTCGATGGCCTGCGCGTCGCCGTCGTTGGCCCGTCATCCCGTCGCGTCGCTTGCCAACGTGTTGCCCGCACTGGAGCAGGCGTCGGACGGCGTCGATGGCGGAACGGTGCTGGACCATCATCTGCTCGGCTTCATTGCCATCAGGCGAAGCGCTGCCGGCATGAAGCCGGTCCGGTCGGGGGACGCGCTCGCCGACCTTCGACTGCTCTCGGCCTTGCGAACCGACTTCAAGCTCGGCGCGATGCCCAACCTTGCCCGTCGGTTCGCGGCTCCGATCGTCGCCGCCTCGGACGCCTGGCCCGGGACCTCGCGGCGCGAGGCTCGCCGCGAGGCGTTCGAACAGGCGGTCAGTGCGGGCGATCTCGATGGTCTGCTGGCGCTCGCCGCGGATCGGGAGGGGCTGGCGAGAGACCAGGCGGCACAAGCCGCCGCGCATGAGCGGATCAGGACGTTGAGGAAGGTGCGCGACGCGTCGGTCGCCGCCGATCGGCAACGGGAGAGTGCGGCACTCCGCTTCGGCCGCGAAGGTGTCGCTGTCGTCGGCGCGGCAGCATGCGCGATCGCGCTGCTGCTCCAGGTCGTGCCGTGAGCGCGGTGCAGATCCGGCGATTTCCGGCCGGCTGGCTCGGTGGTCTCGGTTGCGGCGCCCTGATCATGGTCAATCCCGCGACGGTCGTGTTCCTCGCCGTCCTGCTCGCGCCTTCGATGCTGATGCGCGTATCGGACGACCGTCCGGAGCGGGCCGGAACCACGGCAGTGCTGATGTGCAATGTGGCCGCGGTCGTCGGTCCGTTCTGCCGTCTGTGGCATGAAACGCCCCCGGGGCTGGCGCATGCTCTCGACATGCTGTCGCGGATGACGGTCATCGCCTGGGCGTGGCTCGCAGCCGGCGTCGGCTGGCTGGTCAGCGAAGGCCTGATCTTTGCTGCCGGACGATGGCTGACGCTGCGCGACAATCGGGCGACACAGCGTCTCGATGCAGAGCTCGGTGGGCTCGTCGCGGAATGGGGAGATCCGTCATCTCGCGAAGGGGAGGCGGCCTGACCAGCCGCCGTCCCGGTGACGTTCAGGCGGCCTGGGCCACCCGACGCTCGGCGACCTGCGTCCGCATCGACTTCTGCAGCTTCTCGAAAGCCCGGACCTCGATCTGACGAACGCGCTCGCGAGAGATGTTGTATTGCTGGGACAACTCCTCGAGCGTGGTGGGATTGTCCTTCAGACGCCGTTCGATGAGGATGTGACGTTCGCGATCGTTGAGGGTGCCGAGCGCGCCGCCGAGCAGGGCCCGACGGCCGGTGAGTTCCTCGTGCTGGGCGAGAACCTGCTCCTGGCTCTCGCCTTCGTCCACCAGCCAATCCTGCCACTCACCCTCGCTGTCGGCGCGAACGGGCGCGTTCAGGCTGTGGTCGGGCGCCGCGAGGCGGCGGTTCATGCTGACGACGTCGATCTCGGGCACGTCGAGCGCCTTGGCGATCTTGCCGACCTGCTCGGGCTTGAGATCGCCATCCTCGATCGCCTGCATCTGGCCCTTGAGGCGGCGCAGGTTGAAGAACAGCTTCTTCTGCGCGGCCGTGGTTCCCATCTTCACCAACGACCAGCTATGCAGAATGTATTCCTGGATGGCGGCGCGGATCCACCACATGGCGTAGGTGGCCAGACGGAAGCCACGGTCGGGATCGAAGCGCTTGACGGCCTGCATCATGCCGACATTGCCCTCGCTGATCAGCTCGCCGATCGGCAGACCGTAGCCGCGGTAGCCCATCGCGATCTTCGCGACCAGGCGCAGGTGGGACGTCACGAGCTTATGGGCGGCTTCGGTGTCTTCCTTGTCGCGCCAGCGGCGTGACAGGCTCAGCTCCTCTTCGGGCGCGAGCATGGGGAACTTCCGGATGTCCTGCAGGTAGCGTGAGAGATTGCCTTCGGGGGCAACGTTGATGACGCTGGCGGCCATGGTAGACGGCTCCTTTCTCGCCTGCGAGGCGCGAACTGCTCCACCCATAAGGCGCGGAAAACAGGCCGGTTTCGCGACGCAGCAATTTACGGATGCGCAGGAGGATCACGAGCGCTCGACGGGAAGGCCCCGTGGCGCGGGCCGGCGGCGCGCACCCACGTCGTCGGTGGAGAGCCTCATACAGGACCAACGCGGTCCAGTCAAGATTTGTGCGGTGCGGGACGGTCCAGGACGAGACCGAGCAGGATCGCGAGGTCTGGGGGCGCCGGGGTCTCGAACCTCATCGTCTCGCCGGTGGCGGGATGGCGAAACCCCAAGGATGCAGCGTGAAGGGCCTGGCGCGGAAATCCGACGAGGGCCGCCCTGGCCACGGGATCGAGCGTCGCCGCGACGGCGGGCGTGCGGCGAAGATAGACCGGATCGCCGACCAGCGGATGTCCGGCCGTCGACGCGTGCACCCTGATCTGATGCGTCCGGCCGGACTGCAGGCGGCAGCCGAGGAGGGAGACGCCGATGCCCAAGGCCCCGAGGCGCCTGTAGCAGGTGGTCGCGAGCTTGCCGCCACGCACGACGACCGCCATCCGCTTCCGGTCGCGCGGATCGCGGCCGATCGCGCCGGACCAGGTTCCGACAGCAGGCGACGGCGATCCCCACACCAGGGCCAGCTACGAACGTTCCAGGTCGCGGTTGGCGAAGTCGGCAGAGAGCACGGTCAGCGCGGCCTGCGTCTTGGCGACGACCATCACGCCGCACGTGTCCTTGTCGAGACGATGGACGATGCCCGGGCGTCGCTCCCCGCCGATGCCGGGCAGGGCGTCGCCGCAATGCGCGAGCAGGGCATTGACCAGGGTTCCGTCCTCGTTGCCGGGAGCGGGGTGGGTGACCAGACCGGGCGGCTTGTCGAGCACGATGAGGTGGGCGTCCTCGAACAGGATACGCAGCGGGATCGATTGGGCGATGGGGGTCGCGGGCGCAGGCGGCGGCAATTCGACGCGGTAGGCGGCGCCCGGTCGCACCGGGTCGGCGGGCTGGCGCAGGACGATGCCGTCGCGGAACACGTTGCCGCTCTCGATGAGCATCTTGAGGCGGGAGCGCGACAAGGTGCGTATGGCGCCGGCCAGGAAGCGGTCGGTTCGCTCGGCGCCCTCTAGGCTGGACGGTGCGAAGATGGTGATCGGGATGGGCTTGTCCGTCTTCGGGATGGATTGCATGAGCGGCGGCGCGGGCGGTCGGGGCGACATCAGGGAGGTTAACGCGATGGGTGGGACGAAGGCGATGCTCGGACTGGTCGTCGGCCTCGGCCTGCTGATCCTGGCCGGGTTCGCGGTCGTGGTGGCAACGTTGGCTCATCGAATACTGGAATCGCCCGGTCAACCCGCGGCGATCGCGTCGGCAACGCTCGGCGAGCCGGCCGGCACGCATGTCGGCGGCTTCGCGGCCGACGGGGAACGGTTGATCCTGCTGCTTCAGGGCGGCGGCGGCGATCGCCTCCTGCTCCTCGACGCGCGCGACGGTCGCCGTCTGGGAACGATCTCGGTCAGCGGGCCGGCC
>CAXTUK010000196.1:0-4950 GCA_964247395.1 uncultured Acetobacteraceae bacterium | reverse complement strand
ATCGCCGAGGGCGTCATCGCCGCCGCCCGCGAGCTCGCCGTCACCGTCCCGCTCGTCGTCCGGCTCGAGGGCAACAACGTCGAACTGGGCAAGAAGCTGATGGCGGAGTCCGGTCTCGCCATCATCCCCGCCGACGACCTCGCCGACGCCGCCGAGAAGGTGACCCGCGCCGTGAAGGACGCCGCCTGATGGCCATCCTCGTCGACGCCGAGACCCGCGTCATCACCCAGGGCTTCACCGGCAGCCAGGGCACGCTGCACTCCGAGCAGGCGCTCGCCTACGGCACCAAGGTCGTCGGCGGCGTCACGCCGGGCAAGGGCGGCCAGATCCACATGGAGCTGCCGGTTTTCGACACCGTGGCCGAAGCCGTCCGCTCCACCGGCGCCACCGCGAGCGCGATCTATGTCCCGCCGCCGTTCGCCGCCGACAGCATCCTCGAAGCCGTCGACGCCGAGATCCCGCTCATCGTCTGCATCACCGAGGGCATCCCGGTGCTCGACATGGTCCGCGTCAAGCGCGCCCTCGAAGGCACCAGGTCGCGCCTGATCGGTCCCAACTGCCCCGGCGTGATCACGCCCGGCGCCTGCAAGATCGGCATCATGCCCGGCCACATCCACAGGCGCGGCAATGTCGGCATCGTCTCGCGCTCCGGCACGCTGACCTACGAGGCGGTCGCGCAGACCACCGCCGTCGGCCTCGGCCAGTCCACTTGCGTGGGCATCGGCGGCGACCCGGTGAAGGGCACCGACTTCATCGAGGTGCTGGAGATGTTCCTCGCCGACCCCGAGACCGAGAGCATCATCATGATCGGCGAGATCGGCGGCCAATCCGAGATCGACGCCGCCGAGTTCATCGCCCGCGCCCGCTCGCCCAAGAAGGTGGTCGGCTTCATCGCCGGCGCCACCGCTCCCAAGGGCCGCCGCATGGGCCATGCCGGCGCCGTGATCTCCGGCGGCCGCGACACCGCGGAGGCCAAGATCGACGCCATGCGCACGGCCGGCATCCACGTGGCCGCCGAGCCGGCCGCGCTGGGGTCCACGATGGTCCAGGCGCTGCGAGGCTAGGGGCGCTGCTCCTAGGACCCCGCCAGGGGCCGGGGGCCCCTGGACCGCCGAATCAAAGTAGACTTGCGTCCAATCCAGCGCCATAATGGCGCCATGCTCAGTCTCTCGATCAAGAACACCCCCGACCACGTCGTGCAGAAGCTGCGCGACCGCGCCGCACGTCACCACCGCTCCATGCAGGGCGAGCTGATGGCCATCATCACGGCCGCCGTCGACGAAGACGAACGCCGCCTGACGCCGATGGAAATCCTCGAGGAGGCCCGGAAGCTCGGCCTGAACTCGAAGTCCGAGTCGGTCGGGATGATCCGTGAAGATCGCGACAGCGACCACGGTCGTAACTAAGGTCGTCGACGCGTCCGCCATTGCGTCCGTCATCCTGGTCGAGCCGGATGGCGCGCAGGTCGCGGCGCGACTTGCTGGCGCTCGCCTGGCCGCACCACCCCTGCTCAGCCTCGAACTCGCGAACACTTGCCTCAAGCGGGCGCGCCGCGAACCGGAACGAAAGGCGGCGTTCCTCGCGGCCTTTCATCTCCGGACCCGTTTCGCCATCGACGAGATGCCCATCGATCACGACGCCGTCCTCGACCTCGCCGTGCGCACAGGCCTGACCGCCTACGACGCCAGCTATCTCTGGCTCGCCGGCCATCTCGGCGCCGAACTCGTCACCCTCGACCGCCAGCTCGCCAGGGCGGCCCAGGCGCTATGACCGGCTATACGCCACCCGCTGTATCGCCCGCGTCACCCTCGGGGCTGCCAGCTACTGCACCCCGAATTTCAAGATGGAATCCGAAACCCGGCAGCGCGTCTTCCGGCTTCACCAGATGCGTCTCGGCCTGTCAGCGCTTTCAGTTCGCGGTTCTCATCGACCGACATGCACGAACCCGACGCGCTTCGCCGGGTCAAAATCAAGATCCAAGCGGTCCGCACCCCGAATGACCCGACGCGGGTCACCGGCCCGTCACCGGTTTGTGATAACTCCGAGCAAGACAGGCGCTTGTCGGCCGTTGCGGGTTCGGGATTACCTGCGCGCAAGAAAAGCGTGAGGAAACATCATGAATCGGCTTCAGGACGGGTGCGTTGGATCCGCTGGCGGATCGCGCAGCGGCCAGCGTTCGCCCGCGCGCGTCTCGAACATCAGGCGGAACCTGCGCCGCTGGTCCGGCCTCGCCGCTCCTGCTCTCGTCCTCGGCTTGGCGCCGGTCGGCGCCGCCTGGGCGCAGGGTGGTCCGGTCGGCAATCCGGCCGATTGCCCCTGGCTGAACCCGACCTTGTCGATCGCCACGCGCGTCAACAGGGTCCTGCAGAAGATGACGATCGCCGACGAGATCGCGCTCGTTCAGGGCAACGGCACCAGCGAGACCACCCCTCCCTCGGTGCCCTACGTGGTCTTCACCCAGGCCAACCCGAAGCTCTGCATCCCGGGCATCGGCTACGAGGACGGGCCGGGCGGCGTCGCCGACTACCTGACGAACGTCACCCAGTTCCCCGCCGGCGTCGCGGTCGCCGCCAGCTTCTCGAAGGCCGACGCGCTGGAATACGGCGTCACCCTGGGTGCCGAGCAGGGCGCGAAAGGCTCGGGTGCCGATCTCGGCCCGACCGTCAACATCATGCGCGACCCGCGCTGGGGCCGCAATTTCGAGAGCCTCTCGGAGGATCCGGCGCTGACCGCCGGCATCGACACGGCCGAGATCGAAGGCCTGCAGAGCCAGCGGGTGATGGCGCAGGTCAAGCACTTCGACGCCTACAACCAGGAGTTCAACCGCAACACCCAGGCCGACGACGTGATCGTCTCGCAACGGGTGCTGCACGAGATCTACCAGCCCGCGTTCAGGGCCGCGATCGAGGACGCCGGCTCGGCCACCCTGATGTGCGCCTACTCCTCGGTCAACGGGTTCTACAGCTGCCAGAGCCGTTCGCTGCTGACCGGCGTGCTGCGCGACGAATACGACTTCAAGGGCCTCGTGATGTCCGACTACGGGGCGATCCACGACACCCAGGCCGCCGTCGCCGGAACCGACGACGAGCAGCCGGAGAACACCTATTTCGGCGCCCCGCTGCAGGCCGCCGTCGAGAACGGCTCGATCGCGCGGGCCGTGCTGAACTCGATGGTCGAGCCGATCCTCTACGAGATGTTCCGCTTCGGCTTCTTCAATGCCCCGCCGCCGGTCACGACCTCGGCGGTGGCGACGTCGCCGGCGCATGTCGCGACCTCCAACGCGCTGGCCGAGGACGGAACGGTGCTGCTCAAGAACGCCGGCTCGCTGCTGCCGCTCAAGCCAGGCACCAACATCGCCGGCATCGGTCCCGCCGCGTCGACCCAGGTGGTCAGCGCCGCCGGCGGCAGCGCCTACGTCATCCCGAACGCGGTCGTCACGCCGCTCGCCGGCATCAGGGCGGCCGCGACCGGCACCGTCACCTACACCCAGGGCCTGCCGAACGACACCAACCTGACGCCGATCCCCGCCAGATACCTGTCAGCGACCTACAGCGGCACGCCCTTCGACGGCACCTATACCGCGACCCTGACCGCGCCCGAGACCGGCACCTACGCGATCTCGATCAACGACCCCTGCGTGCACTGCTACACGCTGACCCAGGTGACGCTGAACGGCACGGCCATCATCAACAACCCGAGCACGCCGCCGGTCTCGACCTACGCCGCCTCCGTCACGCTCCAGGCCGGGACGAAATACACCCTCGCCATCAACGGCGAGAGCTCGGACCTCGCCTGGGCCACGCCCTCGCAGCTGCGCGCCGACTTTGCTCCCGCGGTCGCCGCCGCGAAGGCGGCGCAGGTCGCGGTCGTCGTCGTCGGCGCCGCCCCCGAGAGCGAGGCCGCCGCCCGGCCCCACCGGCAGCTCCCGTCGGCGCAGGATGCGCTGGTCGCCGCCGTCGCGGCAGCCAACCCGCACACCGTCATCGTGGTCCAGGCCGGTGCGCCGATCACCATGCCATGGCTCGGCAACGTCGCCTCCGTGCTCGACACCTGGTATCCCGGCCAGACCGACGGCACCGCGCTCGCCGACGTGCTCTACGGCGTCGCCGATCCCGGCGGCCATCTGCCGGTCACCTTCCCCGCGAGCCTCGCCGACATCCCGACCGCCTCGCCGGCGCAGTTTCCGGGCCTGAACAACGTCGTCCAGTATTCGGAAGGCCTGCTGGTCGGCTATCGCTGGTACGACCAGCAGAACATCGCGCCGCTGTTCCCGTTCGGCTACGGCCTCTCCTACACCACCTTCCGATATGGCAACCTGCAGATCCAGAACCCTTCGGTGGACGGCGTGACGCCGGTCAGGGTGAGCGCCACCGTTACCAACACCGGCAAGGTCGCGGGCAGCGACGTCGCCCAGCTCTATCTCGGCTATCCCAGCGCCGCCGGCGAGCCGCCGCGCAAGCTCGTCGACTACGATCGGGTGACGCTCTCGCCAGGCGAATCGACGACGGTTCACTTCACGATCAAGCCGAGCGACGAGTGGTGGTACGACGACAACGCCTGGAACGAGACCACCGGCAGCTACAACGTCTATGTCGGCGATTCCTCGGCGCTGACCGACCTGCCGCTCATCCAGAGCTACACGATGAGCACCGGCATCGGCAAACGCGCCGTCACCGTCACCGCACCGAAGAGCTTCACCCGCGGCGCCGCGGGCAACGTCACCGTCCATCTCAGCGCCGGCGGCAACCAGACGCTCGGCCAGGTGCGGATCGCACTCTCGGTGCCGGGCGGATGGCGTGCGACGCCGCTGTCGTCGGCGAGCTTCACCGACGTGCTGCCCGGCCAGGCGCTCTCGGTGCAGTTCGCGGTGACGCCGCCGGCCGGCGCGGTGACGCGGAACGTGACGCTGTATGGCACCGCCGACTTCTCGTCGAGCGCCTGCACCACCAC
>CAXTUK010000195.1:0-4999 GCA_964247395.1 uncultured Acetobacteraceae bacterium | reverse complement strand
GGGGTCGGTGAACGTGGCGGGAGAGGCGGCGACCTGCCATGCGCGCGCGCGAAGTGCCTCGCCCCACTCCGCAAGTCCGCCCTCGCCGTCATGGATCTCCTGACCGTTGCCGACCAGGCAGACGAGCGCCGCGAAGCCCGAGTGTCGGTCCATGATGTCCAGCAGATGCGCCGGTTCGGACCGATCGAGCCGGACGCGGCGGTCGCGGGTCTTGCTCACCGCCTGCGCCGCCGTCCAGGATCGTTGGGCTTCGTCGATGACGATCACCCGCTCCGCGGGAGCCGATCCGCTCCCGACATAGTCGTCCCGGAACCTGGGAAGCTCCTGGATGAAACCTTCCATTCGCTGCCTGGCCGCGTCGCGTCGCATGCCGCCCCGGACAGCATCGCGCACCAGCGCTTCCCGAAGCACATGCACCAGCGTCGGATTGCCGGTCAGAAAGGCGGTGCTCTGCGCGCGGTCGTCCATGTCGCGTGCGAACGTCACGCCGAGGCCGCACAGGGTCTTTCCCGCCCCGGGTACGCCGGTGACGAAGATGACGAGTTTCGTCCCGGCTGCGCGAGCCGTGCCGAGCAGGTGGTCGACCCTGCCGATCGTCAGCGTCAGGTTCGTGGCATCCGCCCGGGCGCTGGCGATGTCGGCCACGTCGTGTCGGGCGAACAGATGGCAGGCGGCGTCGATGATCCCGGGCACCGGGCGATAGGGCGCGTGCTCCCACGCACCGACATCGATCGGGACCATGCAGTCCGGCAACGTGACGGCAAGACTGCCGATCAGCGAGCCGAGCGTTGCTCGGGTCGCGTCCAGCACCGACGTGACGCCGCCGAGAAGCAGCGGCAGGATCGGCAACCGTGCACGCGCGTCGGTCGCGACCAGGATCGGCACGACCGGGCGGCCGCGCGAGCCGGAGTGAAAATCCTGCAGGTCGATCGCGTAATCCTCGACCTGCCGTCGGGCGCCCTGGTCGAAGCGGTCGGCGCCGATCTTGAACTCGATCACGAGCACGCCGCGCGGGCAGACCAGGATCGCGTCGGCGCGAGTCCCGAGACGCACGAGCCCGAACTCCAGCAGCACTCGCCACTCCGCAATGTCGGAAAGCGACCGCAGCGCGTCCCTAAGGATCGCGATCGAGACCTCCCAGGCGCGGAGCTGTGCTGCTTCGTTGACGCGAAAGCGGCTGACCGCCTCGGACGCAAGCCGATCACGCAGCGATGCCGGGTCGGCCTGCAGAAAGGCCGCCGCCGGGCCCGACCACCAGGTCGACATGATCAGCTCCCGATCATGATCTCGACGAGATTGGCGGCGCCGCTCGCGATGCCGGCTTCGATGGCGGGCGCGATGTCCCTGGCCCGGTCCACTTTCCGGGCTGCGACACCGAAGCCGCGTGCGAGCGCGGGATAATCGATCGCCGGCTGATCGAGCTCCATCGCGATGAAGCGGTTGCTGCGAGCAGAGGCGTAGTTCGCCTGGGAACGCATGAAGTTCTTCAGCACGTTGTATTCGCGGTTGTTCATCACGACGAACGTCACCGGCAGGTTCTCGTGCGCGGCGGTCCATAGCGCCTGGGGCGAGTAGAGGGCGGCGCCATCGCCCGCGAGGCAAACGACGGGCTCGCGTCCGCGGCCAAGCGAGCAGCCGATCGATGCGGGCATCGCCCAGCCGAGAGCGCCGCCGCGCAGCGCGGAGTACTGGTCGGGCGAATGGCTGCGAAGGAAGCCGCGAACGAAATCGATGGTGGCGATCGCCTCGTCGACGATCGCGATATCCGGGCCGATCGCGCGTACGGCTTCGCGCGCGGCGATGACGGGCGCGATCGGGTCGCGTTCGGCCGCCTCGGCCGTCGCGGCGAGAACTTGGTCGCGAGCCGCGCGCTCGGCGGTTGCGCTCTGCAAGCCGCGGCTTCCGACCCGCTCGCGCAGATGAGGGTTGAGCGCCTGAAGCGAGGCCTTGATCTCGCCCACGACCGATAGCCGGGTGGCGTAGGTTCGGCCGAGATCGCGCACGTCCGCCGAGAGCTGGAACACGTCGCAACCGTCGGGTACGGCGGGGCCTTCGCTGTAGAGGATGGTGATGAGCGACTTGCCCCCGAGCGCAAAGACGCCATCGAAGCCGGCGAGGCGTTCGGCGATGGCGCGCGCCGTGGTCGGGAGATTGCCGGCCCAGAGCGGATGCGAGGTCGGGAATGGGATGCGGGCCGGCCAGGAGGAGCCGAACACCGGCGCTCCCAGCAGTTCCGCCAATGTAACCACCTCGGCGCCGGCGTTGCTGGGATGGACCTCGTCGCCGGCGATGATGGCGAGGCGGCCCTGGGCGATTCCGGCAAGATGGGCGGCGAGGGCCGGCAGTGAGTTTGCGACCGCGCAATGGTCGATGACCGAGCGCGCGGCGATGCCGATGCTGCTGGTCTGGTCCATCACATCCATGGGCAGCGACAGAAAGACGGGTCCGCTCGGTGCCGCGCTCGCATCGTGGAATGCCCGCCTGATCAGGACCGGCAGCTGGTCGGCGTGCGCCACTTCGCGCGCCCATTTCACCGCGGGTGTCGCGATGCTGACGAGGTCCCCGGCCAGAAGCGGGTCGGTCAGCGTATGGCGGGAGTCCTGCTGGCCAGCGGTCACCACGAGCGGGGTCTGCGACACCTGGGCGTTGATCAGATTGCCCATGCCGTGGCCCAATCCACCGGCCGTGTGAAGGTTCAGGAACCCCGGCCGTCGAGCGGCCTGGGCATAGCCGTCGGCCATCGCCACGGCGGAAGCCTCTTGGAGCGCCAGGATGTAGGCGATGTCGGGAGTGCCGAGCAGCGCGTCCATCAGAGGCAGCTCGGTCGTGCCGGGATTGCCGAAGATGTAGCGAACGCCCTCGTCGCGCAGAATCTCCAGCATGATATCGGCACCACGTCGGGCGCCGATTGTTTCAGGAGTGGAGATCGCGGACATGTCTGTTCCCGGCCGATGGCGCTAGGGTAGTCGGGCATCCGACAGAAGCAAGCCGCGACGCGCGCGGTCCGGTGGGCTAGACTGGACAATGATCATCGAGAAGGAGCCCAGGCAATTTCCGGCATAGGCGATCGACCCATTGAGAGCGATCCGATCGAGGAAGAGAAGGAGAGGCCGGGACTGGATCTCGACGACGATCCGCATGACCCGGATGCGATCGCACCGAACGTGATCGCGCCTGATCTCGACGCTCCGGGTTCGATGCCTGGCGGAAGCATCGGGCCGTTCTGATCCTGCCGCCACGATCACTGCCAAGGGCCACGCGCATGCGTAGTCCTCCAGGCGAAAGGCGCCGGGTGCGCGTCACATCACGGCGGCCGACATCCTGGGCGTTCTCGCACAACCCGGGATTGACGAGGCGATCGGCCTGGGCGCAACCGATCCAACCAGGCTGTATGTGGGTTGAAGAGCTTCGACCGAGCGCCCGCGTGCCGTCCCCGGCAGCTCCGATCGAGGAGCGGGGCAGGCCTCAGCCTGCCAACCGCGTCCGAGTTCCGCCATGGCGCGTCACCGGAGTGCAGCTGCCGTCGACCTGTGCTGCGTTCCGCAACAGGGTTGCCGGGTTCTCCTCCAGAGCAACGACGGAGGTGCTGCTCGTGCAGGCGCCGGCAGCGAGATTGGCGGTCCCGTAGAGGGTCACGTCCTGCGTCACCGCGCCCGCGGGTGCGGTGACGTCGAACTGCACCGTGATCGCCTGGCACGGCTGCACATCGTCGCGGAGGGTCGAGGCGAGCGGCACCACGCGCCAGCCGCCCGGCGCCGCGAGGGCGAGGCTTACATGATCGAGCGTCTCGTTTCCGCCAGCGCTCAGCGTGACCTGCACGTGGCCGGTCCCGCCAGGACCGAAGCTGCGGGGTGCCACGACCGTGACCCGCCGATTGCCGATCGCGGCGCCCATCGAATAGCTCCTGGTCAACTTCAGGTCGGCCAGCGCGGACGAGTCGCCGACATAGACGTTGTAGCTGCCGGCCGTTTCGTCCCACGCCTTGTTGTTCCACCACCATTCGTCCTGCGGCGCGATGGTGAAGTGGACGGTGGTGGAAGCGCCGGGAGAGAGCGTCACCCGCTGGAAGTCGACGAGCTTGCGCGGCGGCTCGCCGGCAGCGGCCGGGTAACCGAGATAGAGCTGGGCGACATCGCTGCCAGCGACAGCTCCGTCGTTGGTCACAGTGGCGCTCACCTGAACCGGCGTCACGCCGTCGACCGAGGTCTGAAGCTGCAAGTTGCTGTAATTGAAGTTGGTGTAGGACAAGCCATAGCCGAACGGGAAGAGCGGCGCGATCCCCTGATCGTCGTATCACCGATAGCCGACAAGCAGGCCCTCGGAATACTGCACGGTGTTGTTCACGCCCGGGAACTGCGCCGGCGTGACCGCGGGCACGTCGGCGAGGCTGGCCGGGAAGGTAATGGGCAGATGCCCGCTCGGGTTCGCGTCGCCATACAGGATGTCGGCCAGCGCGGCGCCGTCGGTCTGGCCCGGATACCAGGTGTCGAGCACCGATGAGACGCTGCCGAGCCAGGGCATGGTGACCGGCGCGCCGGCCTGGACCACCACCACCGTATGCGGGTTGGCGGCGGCGACGGACGAGATCAGCAGATCCTGCGCCGAAGGCAGCGAGAGCCTCGGCCGATCGGCCGCCTCGCTCTCGGTGTCGTCGGCGACAACGACCACCGCGACCTGCGCCGCCTTCGCCGCGGCGACCGCCGGCGCGATGGTCGTCGCGAGCTGCGACGGCGTCGCCCATACGAGGTTCGAACTGTCGCCGACGATCTGCAGACTGTAGGCCTGACCTCGTTGAAGGGTGATCGACGCGGAATAGACCGAGACAGGCGGCGTGCTCGGATCGTCGATGATGCCGGTCCCGTCGATCGACACGGTGGCCGGCGTGTAGCAGTTGCAGGGATTGGTGATTCCGATCACGTAGGTGCCGGTCTCGGGCGCCTTCAGGGTGGCGGTGTAGGTCGACGTGCCGCTGTAGGACGTGCCGCTGTAAGGCACGGAA
>CAXTUK010000194.1:0-5010 GCA_964247395.1 uncultured Acetobacteraceae bacterium | reverse complement strand
GTGCAGGGGCAGCGCCCCTGCGGTCTCTTGCTGGCTCAGGCTGGGGCGTCCTGGAACTCGGGATAGTCGGCGCCGAGCGTGGTCTTCTCCCAGGCGTCGAAGTCGATCCTCAGCGCGTCGAGCTTGGCGCGGGCGAGACCCAGCGCGGGCTTGCCGAGGATCAGGCGAAGCGGCGGGTCGGCGGCCTCGGTCACGGCGATGATCGCCTCGGCGCCGCGCACCGGATCGCCGGGCTGGTTGCCACTGCGCTGTTCGGTCTGCTGGCGTCGCTCGCCGGCGGTCGCGTCGTAGTCGGCGATGCGGGTCGCGGACTGCTTGATCGAGCGGCCGGCCCAGTCGGTGCGGAACGGACCCGGCTCGACGATGGTGACATGGATGCCGAGCGGCCTGACCTCCTGGGCGAGCGATTCGGAGAGGCCTTCGACGGCGTATTTGGTGGCGTGATAGAAACCGGTCGCCGGGAAGCTGACCAGGCCGCCAACGGACGAGATGTTGACGACGTGGCCACGATGGCGGGCGCGCATGCCGGGCAGCACGGCCTGGGTGGCCGCGATCAGGCCGAAGACGTTGGTCTCGAACATGGCGCGGATCTCGTCGTCCTCGCCCTCCTCGATCGCGGCGAGGTAGCCATAGCCGGCATTGTTGACGAGCACGTCGACGGCGCCGAACTTTTCCTCGGCTTGGCGGACGACGGACGCGATCTGGATGCGGTCGTTCACGTCGAGCGCCATGGCGAGCGCGTTGTCGCGGCCGTCGGCGATGTCGGCAACCCTGGAGGGGTCGCGCGCGGTCACGACGGCGCGCCAGCCGCGGTCGAGCACGAGGGTGGCGAGTTCACGGCCGAAGCCGGTCGAGCAGCCGGTGATCAGCCAGACGGGCGTGTCGCTCATCGGGCACCCATCATGTCGGCGGGGATGTTGCCGCCGTTCTCGGCGAGCTTGGCGACGACGGCCTGGTGCAGGGCCACGTTCTCCTCGGCGCTGCCATCGGGACCGGCGTGGACGCCGAGTTCCTCGGCCAGCTGCTTGCGCGCCGACAGGCTGGAGTCGAGGTCGAGCACCTTCAGCAGGTCGACGATCGAGGTCTGCCAGTGCAGCTCGCCGCCCTGGGCCGGGGCGCGCGCGGCGAGAACGGCGCCGATGTCGACGGACTGCAGCGACGCGGCCGCCGGAGTTGGAGCGGGCGGTGCGGATGCGGAGCCCGCCGGCATGCCGGACGGGGCAGGCCCGCCGGGCGACGAGACGGGCGAGGGCGCCGGGGCGGGTTGCGCGCTGCCCTCCGCGTAATGGACGATTCGGCCGATGATCGATCCAAGCAGGCTCATGACGGGTCACTCCGGTGGTCGCATCCGGGCAACGCGCGCCGCGGTTCGCGGGTTCAGGCGGCCAGCGTCTCGGAGAACAGCTGGTTCAGGGCGGCCCAGGAGCTGGCGTCGGCTTGGGGGCTGTAGCGGATGGCGTTCGGCATGTTGCGCTTCGCCGCTTCCTGGTTGGTGAAGCTGTGCACGGTGTTGCCGTAGAGGTGCATCTGCCAGTCGGCGCCGGCGTCGCGCATCTCGGTCTCGAAGGCGCTGCGCTGGCCGGCGTCGATCATCGGGTCGTCGGCGCCGATGCAGACGATGATCCGGGGCTTGAGAGTGCCGGGCCGGGCCTTGTCGGCGGTGGAAAGACCGCTGTGGAAGCCGACGACGGCCTTGAGGTCGGCGCCGGAACGGGCGAGCTCGAGCGCCATGGTGCCGCCGAAGCAGAAGCCGATCGCGGCAATGCGGACGGGATCGACCTCGGTGCGGGCGATGAGCGCGTGCAGGCCGCCGGCGGCGCGGGCGCGCGTCCTGGCCGGGGTCTCCGTCAGCGGCTTGATCAGGCCGAGCGCCTCCTGCAGGTCGTCGATGACGCGGCCCTCGCCGTGCAGGTCGCAGGCGAGGGCGACATAGCCGAGAGCGGCCAGGCGCTCGGCGCGCGAGATCGCGTGGGCGCCGAGGCCGAAGGCTTCGGGAAAGACCAGCACGCCGGCGCGCGGCACGGCGGCGGGCTCGTGGAAGAGTTGGCTGCGCATGGTCAGGCCGTCGGCCTGATAGGCGAGGGTCTCGTGCTGCATGGGGGCGGCTCCTGCTCTGCCGATGTCCGACTGACAGCGCTGGCGTGGGCGGGGTCGTTCCCCGGTTCACCTTGAACACGCAAGTCTTCCCGGGTATAGCGATAGCGATACATATGGGCAGCTCACAGAGGTGAGCGGCTCAGACCTACGCGCTGGACTCGGCGAGCGCGGCCTTGCGCGCTATCAGGTCCTCGGTCGCGACGCGGATCGGGATCTGATCCGGTCACTGGCGCGCCGGCTAGCCGAGGACGGCCCAGACGCTTCCCGGCTTCGAGCCGCGGTCAGCCTGTCCGTCGTAGGTGAGCAGCCACAAAAGGGGACATCTTGGCGGCCCTCAGGCGCTCGCCATTGGTCGATGCCGAGCTCGACCTGACCCGCATACGCAAGGACGGAGGCGACGTCGAGATCTGATGCGTTACCTGCTCGACACGGACATCATCAGCATCATCACCAAGCCGTCGCTGTCGGCGCCCCTGCTCGCGTGGCTGGCGGAGCAGAGCGACGAGGACCATTTCACGCGTCCCTGACGCTCGCCGAGATCCGCTAAGGCGTGCTCAAGAGGCCAACTGGCGGACGGTGTGATCAGCCTGCAGCTTGGTTCTCGGGACGTCAGCCCGATGAAGGGTGACGGGGGCTAGAGGTAGCAAGCGCCGGCTTTCAAGGCACATCATCCCGGAGCACTAGTCCACTGACTGCCCCGCCAGGCGAGACCGCTTCCCTGGCCGCGGTCAGCTCGGCCAGCATCATCGACTTTGAACGATGCACACCGTCTTTGCGACGCGACTTCCGCGATAAACCGACCTTCACGGACATTAGAAGGTTTTCTGGTCATGAAATAGCATGATTTCTGGTTGCGTAATAGTCGAATTGTCGGAAGACAGGCGGCATATTTTCCTAACGGTGGTTGAAATGAACCTAGCTCTTCGACATCCCGCTGGTAAGCTGGCCCGGACGCTCGAGACTCGCTTGAAGCGGGACTGCTTCGTTTGAGCGCTTTGGCGCTCATCTCGCGGCGCGCAGCCGACGGGGCGCCCGAACGTCGGCGGGATCCTCACCGAGGTGCTCTGCGTAGCTGTTGCGAAGCCGAGCGTCGAATGCGGTGAGACCCATCATGTAAAGCAAAAGCCTGCTTGCGAGACTTTGGCCGGCGACCAGCATTCTCGAACGGTTGGTGTCCCAGATGATGCTGTCGAACGGCGCGCGCGTCATGACCAGCGGAACGCGCCTAAGCTCGCGGAACGTTTGCGCGACGGAGTTTGTCTTGCGGAGTTCGGCCACGGTCTTCGTGATGATCTTGAGGCCTATGGGGCGCGCCAATAGCCTTGGATTGCGGGCTGTTCGCGCATCGCGGATGGCGTTCAAGCGAGCGCCCGCGTCCTCCCCGAGGATAGTTGCGAGCAGCGGCTCGATGTTCGTCAGTTGCTGATAAAACTCGACGACGCCTGACTGGTAGAAGGCGATTCGATCCTCCGGAAGTCGGACCTTGGCCGCGTCCTGTAGCTCTTCGTCGTTCCGCCCTTGAACGAAATGGCGGATTAGGATGTCGTTGGCGTCATAAAAATTGCCAATCGTTGTCCAGAAGCTCGAGGTGTTTGGGATTGCCGACCCGAAGCGTTCGACGTCGATGACGCCGCGATTGAAGCGAGCGTCGTGATCCACGAGCCGCCGCGTGATGATGGCGCCGAGATCGACCTCGTCGAGGATGATGATGTCCTTGCGCTTGACTGGCACTGCCTTCTTGTTTAGCGATATGAAGAGGTTGCGCGTCCTTATTAGGCCCTCCGAGGTCGCCGTGTGGGGCACGAGTATAAGCGCCAGCTTCTCCCGACCGAGCGCCGGATTCTGAGCCAACGCACGCCGCATTCCGGCGAGCCGGTGTTGGCCGTCCAGCGCGAAGAGGATCTCCTCCCCGCTTAACTGAAGATAGCCGACGAGGTCCTGATCCCTTTCTGTAACTGCGCCAAGTTCGTGATCGGGAATGTGGCTCGAGAGTGTGAAAGGATGCCATTCCGGCTGCCCGCCGAGCACCCCCACAACAAGCGCGTTGAAGAAGCGGTCTTTGTTGCGCAGGAGATAGTCCGCGATGCCCTCCGCGCGGCTGACATGATCCAGCCGCCGTTGTATCTGATGTGCGAGGCTCTCGTTTTCGGCGAGTGGGGCCGCGTAACCGACGCGCTCAACGATGTCCTCCAGGGTGACCAGGGCGGAGTAGTACGTCCAATCACCAAAAGTTCCCTGCATCGCGGGCATGAACAGCGGACCTGCCATTATTGCCATGCTCCCCGTCCAGCTCGAGCCTCAGCGCTGTAACCGGAATCACTGTATGCGGGCATCATGGCGTCCAAAAGTGCCTGCTCCGTGGCGACCAGTTCCTTATATGTGCCGTTGAACTCGGTGCACACAAAGGTAAGTTCCCCATCAAACACGTTCAGAAATTTACGGACGTGCCGACGACCGGTCGGGTCGTGTTGCTCATGTAGATACTCCCGGAATCTCTGCCGAAGGGTTCGCCCGGTTCGGCCGAGGTACATCGGATAGCCAACGGCGGGCAGGAGACCCGCAGGTGGTCCCACAAAGAAGCAGTAGAAACCTCTTGATCCCGGCACCCGATCGAGCGCGCCCTCTTTGAAAGGTATCCTTATCCAGTTGAGATCGTCACGTCCTTCGAAAGCAGCCCACCGGGCGGGAATCGGCTGACAGGAGATTATTCTAAGTTCAAGCCCCGCGACATCCTCGAGAAAAGCTTTCATCTGTTCCCGTCTTGATCTGGACGCACAGAGATAATCGTTTCGGTAAAGATCAGACAACAGCTACATTCACACCAGTACGAACTGCCCCCTACTCCAGGCTGACGAGTGATACCAATCGCCGTTGATCAAGACTCAAGGGATTCCCGTGCGTTCCGGAATCTGA
>CAXTUK010000193.1:0-5011 GCA_964247395.1 uncultured Acetobacteraceae bacterium | reverse complement strand
GCGAGCCGTCCGGGTGGAAGCGCCGGAGACGGCCGGCGCCGTGCAGGGCGCACCAGTAGCCGCCCTCGGCGTCGACCGCGGCGCCGTCGGGAATGCCGCCGGTCTCGGGGCGCGCGAACAGGCGGCGATGGCCGATATTGCCGCGCGCATCGACCTCGAAACGATGGATCTCGCGCGTGAAGCTGTGCGAGACGAAGAAGTGGCGCCCGTCGTGGCTCCAGGCCATGCCGTTGTGCAGCTCGGCCGCGTCGGGTTCCGCACGCAGGCCGCCGGCGAAGGTGAAGCTGTGCAGGCCGCCTCGGCCGGCCTGGTGCCGGCCGGGCTGGAGCGGGTCGAACATCACCCCGACCCAGAAGCGGCCCGACGGATCGCAGGCGCCCTCGTTGAAGCGGTAGAGCGCGGGATCGAACGGAGGCGGGGCGAGCAGATGCTGGGTCCGGCTGGCGAAGTCGAGGCGGCACAGGCCATTCCGGAGCGCCACGACGGCGCCGGACAGATCGGGGAGCAGCGCGAAGGCGCCGATGTCGGCGTCGACGGTCCAGGTCTCGCGCCGGCCGCTCGCCGGGTGGAGACGGTGCAGCGCCGGCTGCTTGACGTCGATCCAGTAGAGAGCGGACTCGTCGGCCGACCAGGTGGGCGATTCGCCGATCGTCGCGTCCGCCTCGAGGACAATCTCGATCCCGCTCACCTGGTCTCTCCCTCTCTCTTCGATCGAGAGTGAAGGAGCGGGCGGCGGAGCTCAATCACGATCCCTTGCTTGCCGAACGCGGCGAACGGCGAGGCGTAGGACCCGGCGAACACCGTACGCCGGAGCCTCCCGCATGAGCATGAACGTCAGCGACTTCATCTGGCACCGCCTCAACGAGTGGGGCATCAAGCGGGTGTACGGCTATCCGGGCGACGGCGTCGGCGGCCTCGACGTGGCGCTCGAGCGGGCGAAGAGCACGATGCAATACGTGCAGGTCCGCCACGAGGAGATGGCGGCGTTCATGGCGACCGCGCATGCGAAGTTCACCGGCGAGGTCGGCCTTTGCTATGCGACGTCCGGGCCAGGCGCGATCCATCTGCTGAACGGGCTCTATGACGCGAAGATGGACCATGTGCCGGTCGTCGCGATCGTGGGGCAGCAGGCGCGGACCGCGATCGGCGCGCACTATCAGCAGGAAGTCGACCTGCAGAACCTGTTCAAGGATGTCGCCAGCGAATACGTGGCGACCGCGATGGTCCCGGCCCAGGTCAGGCAGCTGGTCGATCGCGCGGTGCGGATCGCTTCGGCCCGGCGCAGCGTGACGTGCATCATCATCCCGAACGACCTGCAGGAGCTGGACTACCAGGATCCGCCGTTGGTGCACGGCACGACGCATACCGGCGTCGGCTATGCCGGGCCGGCGTTGCTGCCCGCGGAAGGGCTGCTGCATCAGGCGGCTCGCGTCCTCAACGAGGGCAGGAAAGTGGCGATGCTGGTCGGCTCCGGCGCGCTGGCGGCGACCGACGAGGTGATCGCGGTGGCCGAGAAGCTGCAGGCGGGGATCGCCAAGGCGCTGCTGGGCAAGGCGGCGGTTCCCGACGAGCTGCCGTTCGTCACCGGATCGCTCGGCCTGCTGGGAACCAAGCCGTCGTGGGACCTGATGCAGGATTGCGACACCCTGCTGATGGTCGGGTCGTCGTTCCCCTACAGCGAGTTCCTGCCCAAGCCGGGCAGCGCGCGCGGCGTGCAGATCGATCTCGACGCGACCAGGCTGAGCCTGCGCTATCCGATGGAGGTCAGCATGGTGGGCGACAGCGCCACCACGCTGCGCGCGTTGCTGCCGCTGCTCGAGCAGAAGAAGCCGGATGGCTGGCGCAAGGAAATCGAGACCGGCGTCGCGTCGTGGTGGAAGCTGCTCGAGGAGCGCGCGATGGTGGCGGCGACGCCGATCAACCCGCAGCGCATCTTCTGGGAACTGTCCAAGCGCCTGCCCGAGAACTGCATCATGAGCGGCGACAGCGGCTCGGTCGCCAACTGGTATGCGCGAGACATCAAGATCCGGCGCGGGATGATGGGATCGCTGTCGGGCAGCCTGGCGTCGCTGGGTGCGGCGACGCCGTATGCGATGGCGGCGAAGATGGCGTTCCCGGAACGGGTGGTGATCGCGTTCATCGGCGACGGCGCGATGCAGATGAACGGGCTCAACGTGATGATCACGATCTCCAAATACTGGAAGGAATGGTCCGACCCGCGGCTGATCGTGATGGTGCTGAACAATCAGGACCTGAACCAGGTGACGTGGGAGGAGCGGGTGCAGCTCGGCGCCGGCAAGACGGAATCGACGCAGGCGATCCCCGACTTCGCCTACCACCTCTATGCCGAGCTGCTCGGGCTGCAGGGAATCGTGGTGCGCGATCCGGAGGCGATCGGACCGGCATGGGACGAGGCGTTGCGCGCCGACCGGCCGGTGATCATCAACATCTACGCCGATCCGAACGTGCCGCCGTTGCCGCCGCACATCACGGTGAAGGATGCGAAGAACTTCACCACGATGATGGCGAGCGAGCCGGAGCTCGGCAGCGTGCTGAAGAACAGCGCCAAGCAGGTGCTCGCCAGCGTCCTGCCCGGCCGGGACTGACATGGGAATCGAGGTGCGCGTCGACCGGGTGGAGGCGCGCGCCTGCACCATCCCGACCGACGCGCCCGAATCGGACGGCACGGCGTCGTGGACCAGGACGACGACCGTGGTGGTGCATGCGTCCGGAGGCGGACACGAGGGTATCGGATACACCTATGCGGACCCGCCGACGGCCGGAGTGGTGACCGGCAAGCTCGCCGAGATCGTGCGGGGCCGGGATGCGATGGACCCGCCCGGCGCGTGGCAGGCGATGCAGGGGGCGGTCCGCAATCTCGGCCGCGTCGGGATCGCGGCCACCGCGATCTCCGCCGTCGATGTGGCGTTGTGGGACCTGAAGGCGAAGCTGCTGGGATTGCCGCTGGCGTCGCTGCTCGGCCGGTTCCGCGAGCGGGTGCCGATCTACGGCAGCGGCGGTTTCACCAGCTACGACGACGAAAGGTTGGCCGAACAGCTCGCCGGCTGGGTCGAACGGGATGGCTGCCGGTGGGTCAAGATGAAGGTCGGAACCGAGCCGGAGCGCGATCCGGCGCGGGTGGCGGCGGCGAAGGCGGCGATCGGGCCGGCCATCCTGTTCGTCGATGCGAACGGCGCCTACGGGGTCAAGCAGGCGATGCATCTCGGCCGGGTGTTCGCGACCGAGCACGACGTGCGCTGGTTCGAGGAGCCGGTGTCGTCGGACGACCTCGCGGGATTGCGTCGGGTGCGCGACCATGTGCCGTCGCCGATGGAGGTCGCGGCCGGAGAGTATGGCTACGAGCCGGAGTATTTCCTGCGCATGATGCAAGCGGGGGCAGTGGACGTGCAGCAGGCGGACGCGACGCGTTGCGGCGGAGTGACGGGGTTCATGCAGGCGGCGTCGCTGTGCGGGGCATTCGAGATCGACCTGTCGGCGCATTGCGCGCCGGCGCTGCACCGGCATCTCGGCTGCGCGGCGCCGCGTTTCCGGCACCTCGAATGGTTCCACGACCATGTCCGGATCGAGCGGATGCTGTTCGACGGGGCGCCGGTGCCGAGGGAGGGCATGATCGAGCCGGATCCATCGCGGCCCGGGCTCGGATTGGACTTCAAGCGGCAGGACGCCGCCGCCTACCAGGATTAGAACGATGACATCGACATACCCGTCCGGCGAGGTCGCCGCGCTGGCGGCGCGGCTGGACGATCTGCAGCGCCGATTGCGGGCGACGGCGCCGGATGCCAGGGCGATGGCGCGTGCCGCGCGACGCCTGAACCGGGCGTCGGGGCTGCTGGCGGCCGCCGTGCTCGCCGGCAGCGCGGGCGGGCATTACCGCGGCAGCTTCGAGAACAAGGCGATGTACACGCCTCTGGTGGTCTCGGCGCTGGCGCTGGCAGTGAGCGCGCACGGCACCGCCGACCGCAGGGCGGACGCGCACCGGGCGAGGGACGCGGTCTATGCGCTGACGGCGGCGACGGGCGTGGTGGGAACCGCCTTCCACGCCTACAATGTCGGCAAGCGGCCGGCGGGGTTCGCCTGGCAGAACCTGTTCTACGGGGCGCCGAGCGGCGATCATGCTGTCCGGGTTGCTTGGGGTCTATTCGGAGCGGCTGCGCGAGCACCGCGGACTGGCGCCGAAAGTGTTCGGCCTTCCGGCCGGGCGGGCGCTGGCGGCGTTGACCGCGATCGGGCTGCTCGGCACGTCGGGCGAGGCCGGGCTGCTGCATTTCCGCGGCGCGTACCAGAACCCGGCGATGTTCGCGCCGGTGACGCTGCCGCCGGCGGGTGCGGCGCTGCTGCTGAACGTGGCGTTCGGCGAGCCCGGGCGCGACCGCTGGTTGACGCGATGGTGGATGCGGGCGCTGACGCTGCTCGGGTTCGCGGGCGTGGGCTTCCACGCCTGGGGCGTGCACCGGGCGATGGGCGGGTGGCGGAACTGGACTCAGAACCTCGTCGACGGACCACCGCTGCCCGCGCCGCCGAGCTTCACCGGGCTGGCGCTGGCCGGGCTCGCCGCACTCGGATTGCTGGAGGATCACCCGGATGGCTGAACGGTTTGCCGGCTACGACGTGCTGAGCAAGCGGCACACGCCGTCCTGGAACAGCCAGACCCGGGCGGTGATCGACGAGCGGCTGGCGTTGCCGCGCGGGCCGCGATTCCTGGACGCGTCGCAGTTCGCGACGCTGGCGGCGATCGCCGACCGGATCGTGCCGCAGCCGGGCGACCGGCCGCCGATCCCGGTCGCGGCGCTGGTCGATGACAAGCTGGTGAAGGATCGACAGGACGGCTTCCGGGGGGCGGACATGCCGCGGGAGCGCGAGGCCTGGCGGCGCGGTCTCGACGCGATCGAGGCCGAGGCGCAGGCGGCACACGGCAAGGCGTTCACGGCGCTGGGCGAGGGGGGGCCCGGGCCGGCGGGGGGGCGCGGGGGCGGCGGGGGGGGGGGCGCCC
>CAXTUK010000192.1:1562-5049 GCA_964247395.1 uncultured Acetobacteraceae bacterium | reverse complement strand
GCATCGTCACCGAGCGTGACGGCTGGCTGCCGGAAACGGGGAGGACCGCCACCGGAGCGGCGAGATGGACCGGCGCGCCGACCGCGCCCCTGGGATTGAGCTGTGTCAAGCGCAAGCAATCTCCCTGACCAGTTGACCGGTGATCGAGTTGGCGGCCGACCCCGTGACCCGCACGGGTGATATGAGGCCGACGCACGATCGCGCAGCCTCCACGTGCACGGCCTGCCCGTAGGGCGAACGGCCGGCGACCTGGCCCGCATGCCGACCCGGCCCGGTGAACAGCACCGGCAGCGTCCGGCCGACCGCGTCCGCGTTGAACCGCGCCTGCTGCTCGCGCAGCAGCGCCTGCAACGCCTGCAGCCGCTCGTCCTTGACGCTCTCCGGCACCTGTCCCGCCGCGAGCGCCGCCGGGGTTCCCGGCCGGGGCGAATACTTGAAGCTGTAGGCCTGCGCGAACCCGACCTCGCGGGCGAGCGACATCGTCAGCGCGAAATCCGCGTCCGTCTCGCCCGGATGGCCGACGATGAAATCCGACGACAACGCGATGTCCGGACGCGCCGCCCGCAGCCGCTCGACGACGTCCAGATAGTGCGCCCTGTCATGCCCGCGGTTCATCGCCCGCAAGACCCGGTCCGACCCCGACTGCACCGGCAGGTGCAGGAACGGCATCAGCGCCGGCACCTCGGCGTGCGCCGCGATCAGCCCGTCATCCATGTCCCGCGGGTGCGACGTCGTGTAACGGATCCGCGCCAATCCCGGCACCGACGCCAGCGCCCTGATCAGGCCGCCCAGCGAGCATGCACCGCCCGCTGCCTCGCCGTGATAGGCGTTGACGTTCTGCCCGAGCAGCGTGATCTCGCGCGCCCCGCCCGCCACCAGCGCGCGGGCTTCCGCCAGCACCGACGCCACCGGCCGGCTCGCCTCCGCCCCGCGCGTGTAGGGCACCACGCAGAACGAGCAGAACTTGTCGCACCCCTCCTGCACCGTCAGGAACGAGGTCGGCCCCGACGCCCGCGTCGAGACCGGCAGCAGATCGAATTTCTGCTCGACGGGAAAATCCGTGTCGATCACCGCGCCCGCCGCACAGCTCGCGCGCGCCACCAGCTCGGGCAGCCGATGATAGGTCTGCGGCCCGACCACCAGATCGACGAACGGCGCCCGCGCCAGGATCTGCTCGCCTTCGGCCTGCGCCACGCACCCCGCCACCGCGATCACCGTCGGCTTGCCTGCCGCCGCCCGCTCCATCTTGACCAGCCGCAACCGCCCCAGCTCGGAGAACACCTTCTCCGCCGCCCGGTCACGGATGTGACACGTATTGAGAATGACCATGTCGGCGTCCGCCGGCCCGTCCGTCGGCGCATAGCCCACCGGCGCCAACACGTCCGCCATGCGGCCGCTGTCATACGCGTTCATCTGGCAACCCCACGTGATCACGTGAAGCCGTCTCGAAGGGAAGGGTGGCGTGGTCAAGGCGCCTGCGTCCTGGGGAACGGCCGGAGACGGACCGGCAGGACCGATCGACGTCAAACGAGTGTCCGGCCGGCTTCTACGCTCAAACGCCCAATGTCCGTTCGCTCCCGTGCGCGGTTCGACTCCGCAGCCATGAAAATCTGGCAGCAGAACTCGCGGCATTCAAGAACAACGCGGCCAGCGGCGCAAACATCATCGCCCCGTCACAACCGGCTCGGGCCGTGGGAGCCTCCCGATCGTCAGGCTGCGACCGCCGGCCGCAGCTTGCGCGCCATCGTGGCCGCATCCATGGGACAGATCGGCATCGCCGGACGGTTCTGCCGAAGCGTCGCCGCCCCGACCGCCACCGCTTCCCACGCCGCCGCCGCCAGTTCCTTGCGCGACGCGAAGTCGGCGGGATCCAGCGGCTCGTGCAGCAGCAGCGTCGCCCGCATCCCGCGCCATTGCGCCAGCCGCCAGAAATGGCTCGCCAGATCCATGTCGCCGAACCAGGAGAACGTCGACCGGCCCGACCGTCCGACCGGCATCCCCGCCAGCCGATCATAGACCAGCGAAACCGGCTGGATCAGTGGCCCGCTCGCCGAGGCGGCGCGTCCCTCGCGATCGGCCAGCGGCTTGGCCATCGCGAAGAACGTGGAATGGAACGGCAGCACCCGCGATCCATTCGAGCTCGTCCCTTCCGGGAACAGGATCAGATCGTCGCCGCCGCGCAGCCTGGCCGTCATCGCCAGCTTCTCCGACGCGGCCGCCGCCCGGTTGCGGCTGACGAACACCGTCCGGCCAAGCCGCGCCACCGTGCCGATCACCGGCCAGCCCGCCACGTCGTCCTTCGAGACGAAGCACGCCCGCAGCCGACCGCCGAGCACCGCCACGTCGATCCACGACGAGTGGTTCGAGACATAGATCACCGGCCGCTCGCCGGCGCCGCCGTCCGACGCGCCAGCCGGCCGCCCCAGCACCCGCACCTGCATGCCGAGCAACGCGCAGACACCGGCCCAATACAGCCGCGCGAACTCGACCTTGCCGCGTCCCGGCGCCGCGAGCAGCACCGACTGCAAGCAGATCGACACCGCCGTCCAGACCGCGATCAGCAGCCCACGCAGCACGGCGCGCCCGCAACGGGCGATCCGTCGCGGAGCCGAAACGGCCACCCTCGTCAGGGCGGCGGCGGGGCCTGCATACGTTGCGAACTCACAACGGCGGCCGAGACGGCGAGGTTTGCCATGCATGATCACGCAATGTAACGCAGGATGTCACCCGCCACAATGCTGACACGTTTCGGGTTTGCTCTCGAAGAACACGCGAGGCACAAGCGGTCGTGATGTCACGCGCCACCCGAACCGTGCAGTGCTGGCCGCGCCGTCACCCGAACAGCCTCGCCCTCCTGGCGCTAGCCGTCGCGTCGACCGCTGCCTGCCTTGCCCGCGCCGCCGACCCGCAGCCCTACGCCGTCGACATCGCCAGGACTGGCGACAAGACCATCGACACGGCCCTCGCCGGAACCTCCAGCCTGGTCGGCTTGCGCAAGACCGCGCCCGCCGGTCCCTTCGCCCTCGTGGGACGCGCCCGCAACGACGCCGGCCAGTTGCAGACCGTGCTCGGCGGCTTCGGCTACTACGACGCGCGCGTCGCCGTCACCATCGACGGCGCCGACGTCGCCGATCCGGCCCTGCCCAACCGCATCGCCGCCATCCCCCAGGGCCAATCCGTCAAGATCCACGTCGCCGTCGACCGCGGCCCGGTGTTCCACATCCGCCACGTCATGCTCCGGGGCAACGTCCCGCTCGCAGCCCGCCAGAGCTTCCGCCTGCACGAGGGCCAGCCCGCGGTCGCCGCCGACGTGCTCGCCGCCGGCTCCGACCTGCGCGACACGCTCGAGGAAACCGGCCACGCCTTCGCCACCGTCGGCGAGCCCACCGCCACCGAGGACCCCGCCGCGCACGCGATCGACGTGGTCTTCCCCGTCGACGCCGGCCCCCGCGTCGACATCGGCGACATCACCCTGATGGGCCTGCAC
>CAXTUK010000192.1:0-1552 GCA_964247395.1 uncultured Acetobacteraceae bacterium | reverse complement strand
CCCGTCCACCCGCGCTTCATCCGCCGGCGCCTGACCGTCCACGCCGGCCAGCTCTATCAGCCGAGCCGCATCGACGCCGCCCGCCAGGACCTCGCCGGCTCCGGCGTCTTCGCCACCGTCCAGGCGACCGTCGGCAAGACCCTCGACGCCCAGGGCCGCGTCCCCGTCACATTCTCCTTCGTCGAGGCCCCCCCGCGCACCGTGGCCCTGACCGCCGCCTACTCGACCGACCTCGGGGGCAGCGCCGGCGTCACCTGGACCCACGACAATTTCTTCGGCAACGAGGAGCATCTCGAGCTCGCCGCCATCGCCACCGGCCTCGGCGGCACCGCCGAACAGGGGCTCGGCTACGACGTCTACGCGCAGCTCACCAAGCCCGACCTCTGGGCGCGCAACCAGAACGGCGTCGTCCGCATCGAGGCGCTCAAGCAGAACCTCTACACCTACGACCAGACCGCCTTCATCCTGAAGTTCGGCCTCGATCGCCGGCTGTCGAAACGCTGGAGCGTCGGCGCCGACGTGGCGCTCGAGCAGGAGCAGATCATCCAGGAAGGCATCACCCGCAACTACACGCTGGTCCAGTTGCCGCTCACCGCCAACTACGACAACACCGATCTCGCGAGCCCGCTCGACGCCCCTACCCACGGCGTGCGTGTCGGCCTCGGCATCACCCCGTCCTACAGCCTCGGCAACGGCAGCGACGGTCCCGGGACCAGCGCCGCCAACAGCTTCTTCGCCATCCTGCAGGGCCAGGGTTCGACCTATCTCGACTTCGCCCGCCTCGGCCTGACGAAGCCCGGCCGCACCATCGTCGCCGTGCACGGCATCGTCGCCAGCGTGCAGGGCGCGTCCACCTTCCAGTTGCCGCCCGACCAGCGCCTCTATGCCGGCGGCAGCGCCACCGTCCGCGGCTACCGCTACCAGCAGATCTCGCCGCTCTTCCCCGACAACCGTCCCGAGGGCGGCACCTCGCTCGACGCCATCCAGGTCGAGTACCGCCAGCGCATCGTCGGCAACATCGGCGCCGTCCTGTTCGGCGACGCCGGCCAGGTCGCCGCCAGCAGCGCCCCGTTCCATGGACCGCTGCGCGTCGGCGCCGGCGTCGGCGCGCGCTACTACACGCCGATCGGGCCGATCCGCCTCGACGTCGCCGTGCCGCTCGATCATGTTCCCGGCGACGACAGCTTCGAGCTCTATATCGGCCTCGGGGAGACCTTCTGATGCTCCGCCGTCTCCTCAAGGGCCTGGCCTGGCTGGTCGGCGGCCTCATCGGCCTGGTCGTCCTGCTCGTCGCCGTCCTGCTGGTCGGCGCCAACACCGGCCCCGGCCGGCGCCTGATCGAAACCCAGGCGACCTCGCTCACCGGCGGCGCCGTCCGCCTGACCGGCTTCGGCGGACGCTTCCCCGACCGCCTGCGCATCGCGCGCATCGAACTCGTCGACGCCCAGGGTCCCTGGGTCACCGTCGAGAACCTGGCCCTCGACTGGCACCCGCTCGCCCTGCTGCACGAGACCGTCAGCGTCGACCGCCTGGGCGCCAGCCACATCGACGC
>CAXTUK010000191.1:0-5076 GCA_964247395.1 uncultured Acetobacteraceae bacterium | reverse complement strand
CGCGGTTGCCGTCGCGTCAGCGGGGTCCGGCTGACGGTATACGCCGTGAGTTCGGCCGCCGTCATCGTGCCGCCGAACAGCGCGCCCTGGCCGTGCTGGAACCCGAACCGACCGAGCATCTCGAGAGCGTCCTCGGTCTCGACCCCCTTGGCGCCGATCGGAACACCCATGCTTCGCGCCAGTCCGGTGAGCGCCTGGATCCAGACGAAGGCGTGGATGTCGGTCTCGAGCGCCGCAACCACCGATGCACCGGTGCGGATCGCGTCGATCGGCAGTCCGCGCAGCGTATCGAACGCCAGCGTGTCGTAGGAGACGTCGTCGAGCACTACCTTGGCGCCCAATGCCCGGATGCGCCCGAGCGCCCGCAGTCCGGGCTCGGCGATGGTCAGGAAGACCGATTGCGGGACGCCGAGCCAGACCAGTTCCGGATTGACGCCGCTCGACGCCACCGCGGCCGCCACCCGCTCGGCGAGCTGGTCGTTCGGGGTGACCGACGCGTCGAGCGACACCGCGATCCTCACCCGGTGCGAGGCCGCCATCGCGCAGACCCGCTCGATGGTCCAGTCGCCGAGCAGCCGCGCGGCCTCGGGATCGTTCAGCACCGGCAGGAAATCCGTGCTCGCGATCCGGCCGATCTTCGAATGATCCCACTGCAGGAGCGCGTCCGCCCCGACCACCGCGAGGTTGTCGAGCCCGACCACCGGTTGCAGGGCGATCGACATCTCCCCCTGGGCGAGCGCCGAGCGCAGGTCGGCCACCATCGAGGCCTGCGTATCGGGATCGACCCCGTTGCCCGGCTTGTAGATCTTCCATTCGCCGCGCCCGCTCGACCTCGCGCGCTCGAGTGCGATCTCCGAACGCTCGAGCAGCGTCGCTCCGCCGATCGTGGCCGGCGGCGCGAAAGCGATCCCGATGCTGACCGTCACGTCCACGAGGCTCCCCGACACCTCGTAGGGCTCGCGCAACCGTTCGAGCACCCGTTGCGCCGCACACGCCGCCTCGGCAACGTCATCCGCGGCCAGGATCAGCGAGAAGTCCGCGTCGCCCAGCTTGGCGGCAACGTCGCCCGCCCTGATGCTGCGGCGCAGCCGGCCAGCCGCGGCCGCCAGCAGCGCGTCCGCCGTCGCCTGTCCCTGCTCGACCCGCAGCGAAGCAACGTCGTCGAGGCAGAGCCGCAGCAGCGCGATCCCGGCATGATCGGGCGCGGCGCAGGCCGCCTCCAGGATCGCGTTGAACAGCTGCTTGTTCGGCAGTCCGGTCAGCGCGTCGTGGGCCGAGGCGCTGCTCGCCGCCTTGGCGACCGCCGTCTGCAGGAGAGCGGCAAGATCGCTGCCGCGCGTGCCGTCACGGCCGGGCATCTGATGTCCTCGCAAGCTCCTGTCGCACCTGGCTGACGGCCTCCGGTCGACACCTAGCAGAAACGCCGTGCCGACGGTAAGCCAATCGCGAGGCCGGCGCCCCCAGCCGGGTCAACGGAACGGCGGCTCGTCGAAGCCGCGCAGCTTGCGCGAATGCAGCCGGTCGACGCCCTGCGATCGCAGACGGCGCATCGTCTCGATCCCGACCGTCAGATGCTGCGAGACCCGTTCGCGATAGAAATGATTAGCCATCCCGCGGAGCTTCAGTTCGCCATGCAGCGGCTTGTCCGACACGCACAGCAAGGTCCCGTAAGGCACCCTGAACCGAAAGCCGTTCGCCGCGATCGTGGCGCTCTCCATGTCGACCGCGATCGCCCGGCTGGTGTTGATCTGCGTGAACAGCGTGCCGAACCGGAGCTCCCAGTTCCGGTTGTCGGTGGTGTAGACGGTGCCGGTCCGCAGCCGGGTCTTGATCTCCTGCGCGTCGAGGCCGGTGACCGCCATCGTCGCCTCCTGCAACGCCACCTGCACCTCCGCGATCGGCGGCACCGGCACCCAGGGCGGCAGGTCGTCGTCGAGCACGTGATCGGCCCGCACATAGCCATGCGCCAGCACGTAGTCGCCCAGTTGCTGGGTCCGCCTCAGCCCCGCGCAATGGCCGAGCATCAGCCAGCAATGCGGCCGCAGCACCGCCACGTGATCGGTGATCGTCTTCGCGTTGCTCGGCCCGACCCCGATATTGATCAGCGTGATCCCGTCGCCGTCGGTGCGCTTGAGGTGATAGGCGGGCATCTGCGGCGCCCCGTTCGGGGCGACGAAGGCGGCATACTCGCCGTCGCCCGAGACCTCGCGTTCGCCGAACGCGATGAAGCCATCCACATAACGCTGGTAGTTCGTCAGCAGGACAAAATTCTGGAAATCGTTCGGCGTCGTTCCGGTATAGTGATGCAGTCGCGCCAGCGAGTAGTCGGTCCGTTCCGCGCCGAACAGCGCCAGCGGCCGCGGCTCGACCGGGTTCGGGCGCAGTTCGCAATTGGCGACCCGGTCGTCGGTCGCCAGCAGGTCCGGCAAGGTGAAATGACGCTCCAAGCGCCGCATGTCGGCCGCGTCCACGTCGGCGACGCTCTCCTCGACCGTGAACGGCAGCGGGATCGGCCGTCGCGAGCGTCCCACCATCAGGCTCGCCCGGTGATGCCGCAGCAGCGTGTCGATCTGGTCGCGCCAATAGGCGGCGAACAGGTCGGGTCGCGTCAGGGTGGCGCCGTAACTGCCGGCCTCGAGCGCCACGCCGAGCGGTGCGGGTCCGGCCGGCGCCGGGCTGCCCGGACCGGGATCGTCGATCTCGATGCCGAGGAACGGATAGACCGCGTCTACGGCCTCGGCACTTCCGACACCATCGTCGCCCCGCAACGCCGCCAGGCGCCGTCGCAGCTTCGTGACGCCCTCGTCATAGATCCTGCCGGCAAGCGCCACCGCCTCGGTGCCGTTCGCGCATGGCTGCAGGTCGGTCGCGGCGCGGGCCAGGATTGCGCTCATGGGTCTCCTCGCCGTCACGCTTCCTGGGCGAGCGCCGCCTCCGCTTCCTTGCCCGAGAGCGCCGCCTCGATCAACGTCACCACCGAGCTCATCTTGTAGGGCTTCTTGATGAACCTGGCACCCGCGGGCAGCTGCCTCGTGAGGCTCTCCTCGCTGTAGCCGGAGGCGAAGACCACCGGAAGTCCTGGCCTGCGCCGCCACATCTCGGCCGCCATCGCGACACCGCTCTGCCCGGGCATCACGATGTCGGTGAACACCAGCGAGACGTGCGGGTGTGCCTCCAGCGCCGAGAGCGCGGAGACGGCATCCGGCGCACTGATCACCTCGAACCCGCTCTCCCGCAGGCTGCTCGCCGCGATATCCAGCACCGCGGGCTCGTCCTCGACGACGAGCAACGCGATCCTGTCGCTCCGGCCCGCTTGGGTCCGCCCCCCGCCGGCGTCCGCCGGGCCGCCGCTATCGTTGGCGGCAGGCGCCTGCAGCACACTCGGCAGCAGCATCTCGATCACGGTTCCGCGGCCCGGAGCGCTGTCGATCCGCATCGCGCCGTCCGACTGGCATACGAAGCCATAGGTCTGCGACAGGCCGAGGCCGCTTCCCTTGCCGACCGCCTTGGTGGTGAAGAACGGCTCGAGCGCCCGCCTGCGCACCTCGTCGGACATCCCGATCCCGTTGTCGCCGACCGCAACGAGCACGTACTCTCCCGGCGTCGGCGTCTCGCCACTGTCGCGCCAGTCGTCGCGCGACCGGACGGTCGTGCTGCCGATCGTGATCCGGATCTCGCCGTCGGCGATCGCCGCATCCTGGATCGCCTGCGTCGCGTTGATGACGAGGTTGACCAGACCGGCCTCGAGCTGGTTTCGATCCGCCATGCACAGGCTACGATTTGCACCATCGTCGATGGTCAGCGAGATCTGCTCGCCCACCACCCGCGACAGCAGGGTCTGCAAACCCGCGATCACGTCGCGCACATCGACGGCGCGCGGCTGCAGCCGCTGCTTGCGCGAGAACGCCAGGAGCTGCTCGATCAGCCCGCTCGCCCGTCGGGAGGCGTGGTCCGCCTGCTCGAGCAGGTAGCGTCCATGCGCATCATGCTTCAGACGCTCTCCTAGCCGGTCCAGATTGCCGTCGATCACCGTCAGCATGTTGTTGAAATCATGCGCGATGCCGCCGGTCAGCTTGCCGATCGCCTCCATCTTCTGCGACTGGCGCAACCGCTCCTCGCTGTCGCGCAGTGCTGCCTCGGCTCGACGTCGCGCCGTGACGTCGGTCACCACCGTCAACAAATTATCGGCGCCGCCCCGCTCGGCACGCTCCAGGCTGGCCGAGATCAGCACGTCGATCAGCGCGCCGGACGCAGTGACGAACTGGCTCTCGTAATGGCGGATCTCGCCGGCTTCGAGGATCAGGTGCAACGCCTCCCGCCGGTTCGCCCATTCGCCGGGCGGCAGGAACTCCGAGATGTTGTGGCCGATGATGTCCGCGCGTGTCCGGCCCAGGAGTTCCGCCATGTATTCGCTGGCTTCCCCGACGGTGCCATCGACTCTCAAGGAATAGAGTGCGGCCGGGAGCTTGATGAAGATGTTCCGCTGCCTTGCCTCGCTCTCGCGCAGGCGCCGTTCCGCGTCCTCGCTCTCGGCGATCCGGAACGACAGTTTCGCGTTCACGTCCTGCAAGGAGCCGGGCGAAGGCAGCGCCAGCGCCCGCGGCATCAGGCGCCAGATCGAAACGGCCGCCACCAGCGACAGCACCGCGGTCAGAGCCTTGATCAGGCCATCGAGCTCATGGACCGGAAACCGCAGGGCGACGATCGACATCAGGTGCGTCATCCCGGACGACAGGATGAAGGCGGCGAACATGATGTAGATCCAGCCGAAATCGAGATCGGGCCGGCGTCGGACGAGAACCGCGAGCGCCAACGGGATCGTGAGGTACGCTACCGCCATGCCGCCGTCCGACAGCACGTGCAACCAGATCAGGCCCGGTTGCCCTAACAGATAGGGTCCATGCGGCGCCAGTCCGGACGGATCGGCTAGACTGTCCAGGTAGCCCACATTCGCCAACTCCAATCGGCACGCGCGCGTATCTAACAAAAATGACCTATACGTCACTTCGACCGATGTAAACGGAATAATAAAATGGACGAAGCGCCGGTCCGAAGAGTGGTGATCGACACCGATCC
>CAXTUK010000190.1:0-5160 GCA_964247395.1 uncultured Acetobacteraceae bacterium | reverse complement strand
GCATCGACCCGGTGCGCTCGGTCCTCGCGCTCAACATGCCGGGCGACCTCCAGGCCAACCTGCCGCTGCCGATGCTGCTGGACGCCAGCACCACCCTTCACACCCTGTGGCTGACCGGCGCGCCGCCGCCCAGCCTCCCCGCCGTCGACTGCGTGTTCATCGCCATCGCCGAGGACGAACGCCACACCGCCGCGCTCGCGCAAGCCGACGCGCTCGCGCGCGATCTCGGCCGGCCCGTCGTCAACCACGGCGCCGTCATCGCCTCCCTGTCGCGAACCGGCGTCCCCGCCATCCTCGCCGGTCTGCCGGGCGCCGTCGTCCCGGTCCACACCGCCCGCACCCGTGCGGACCTCGCCCATGTCCCCATGCCGTTCATCGTCCGCCCGCGACACTCGCATGCCGGCCGCCAGCTCGCGCTGATCCGCTCAGCCTCCGACCTCGAGACCTATCCGGGCCTGTCGACGCACGCCTTCACCACCGCACCCTTCATCGATTACCGCAGTGCCGACGGCCTGTTCCGCAAATGCCGGATCGTCTTCGTCGGCGGCGAGCCATACCCGGTCCATCTCGCGATCCACCACGACTGGGCGATCTGGTACTACAATGCCGGCATGGCGCTCTCGCCGGCCAGGCAGGCCGAGGAGGCGCGTTTCCTCGCCGACCTGCCCGCCTATGCCGGCCCCGTCGCGATGCGCGCGCTCGCCTCGATCGCCGCCCGCATCGGCCTCGACTATTTCGGTCTCGACTGCGCCATCCTGCCCGACGGAAGGCTCCTCGTCTTCGAGATCGAGACCGGCATGATCGTCCACGGCCGTGATCGCGAACCGCACAAGCGACAGGCCGCCGGCCGCATCCTCCGCGCCGTCGAGCGCCTCGTCGACTCCAGGGCCTCGTAGAGTCGCCCGGGTCAGCGCGCGCCACGCACCTGCCTGACGAAGGCGGACACGTCGTCGGCGAACTCCGCCGGGCGCTCGAGCGCCGCGAAATGACCGCCTCGGTCATGTTCGGTGAACCGCGCCACGTCGTAGGTTCTCTCCAGGAGGCCGCGCGGCGGCAGCGGCAGCAGCTCGCGAGGAAAGCTCGCGAAGGCCGTCGGAACCTCGATGCGAGCGCCTCGCGGGAGCAGCCGCATCACCTCGTGCTGCGCCGCCCGATAGATCCAGCTCGAGGTCGTGAAGCTGCCGGTGGCGACATACAGCATGACGTTGGTCAGGAGTTCGTCCGGGTCGAAGACCGCGTCCACTTCGGCGCCGCCGAGGTCGGACCAGGCGTGGAACTTGTCGATGATCCAGGCGGCCTGTCCCACCGCATTGTCCTGCATCGCGAGCCCGAGCGTCTGCGGCCGGGTGCGCTGGATTTCGGAATAGCCGCGTCCGTCGCGGACGAAAGCCTGGCAGCGCGCCTCGAACGCACGCTCCTCGTCCGTCTCCGGGGCACCTTCGACGCGGCTGCCGAGATAGTTCAGATGGATCGCCTCGCAGCCGCCGCGGCGGGCGACCGAGTGGTCAAGACCGGCCATCGCGGAGACCATCGAGCCCCAGTCGCCGCCCTGGGCGATGTAGCGTTCATAGCCGAGACCCTCGCGCAGCAGCCGGTCCCAGATGGCGGCGATCCGCCTCGGACCGACCGGCGATCCTGGCCGCCCCGAAAATCCGAACCCCGGCAACGCGGGCACGACCACGTCCACGCCGTCCGCGGCGAGGCCGCCGAACCGCTCGGGGTGCGCGAGACGATCGATTACGCCGAGGAACTCCACGATCGAGCCGGGCCAACCGTGCGTGAGCACCAGCGCGGTGTCGCGCGGGCCGGAGCCGCGCTCGTGCAGCAGGTGGATCTGCTGACCGTCGATATCGGCCATGAACTGCGGAAATCGGTTGAGCCTCGTCTCCTGCCCGCGCCAGTCGAACCCGGAGGCCCAGTGCGCGCACAGCCGGCGCAGGAGAGCGGGCGAGGTCCCCGCCGACCAGGCATCGCCCGCTTCGACCAGGTCCGGAAAGCCGCTCCAGTCGAACCTGGTGACGGCCGCGCGGATCGCGTCGAGCCGCTCCTGGGGCAAGTCGATCCGGTACTCCGACAAGCTCGCCATTCGACACTCCTCCGAGGACGAGACCTACCGCCCGCACCCCCGCGCGCCAGGCAGCATCACCAGGCTCCTCAGCTGCCCGCGCAGCCGATAGTCGCCGAAATCCATGTCCAGCCGATCGCTGACCCCGTTGGCGAAATACCGGCTGCCGATCTCGTACTCGGGCGTCATCCCGAGATCGTGCAGCGGATAGAACGCGATATGGATCCGGCCCGATGCCGCATGCTCGAGCGCGTCGGCCGGAGCGCTCGTCGTCGGGCCCCAGTTCAGGATCGTCGCCGCCGTGTACTCGGCCCCGTCCGTCCCCGTCCCGTCGAACAGGGTCGGCGCCAGATACCGTCTGCCGTCGGCCGCCGCCTGCAGGATCGCCTTCGTATGCGACATCGGGAACAGCGTTCCCGCCGGCAGCGTCAGCACCGTTCCCGCCGGCTCGACGAACTGCACGACCCCCGCACCGCCGGATGCCGGGATCGTCGCGTGACCCCTGATGCCGGCCTGGTCATGGCCGCCGTCGCGCTGGCGCATCGTGAAGGTCAACGACCGTCCGTTCTTGGTCTCGAACGTCGCGTAGTCCGAACGCGTCGAGCTCTGGTGCCCGTCCCGATCGACCGAGTTGATCGTCAGCGTCTGCTCGGTCGCCCAGGCGTTGCACGCGTCATGCACCTCGAAGACCATGTGGCCGCTGGCGGCGACCGTCTGGCCGTTGCCTGCCTGCTCGAGGCTCAGGTCGTACACCGCCTTGTGCGGCGCGAGCACGATCGCGGGTGCCGCCGCGGCCGTGCCGCTCGCGAGCGAAAAGGCCAGCGCCCAGGCAGCCCTCATGCCTTCTTGGCCGGCAGGAGCCGCAACGACAGCTCGGCCAGCCGCGCCTCCGTCACCGGCGCCGGCGCGCCCATCATCGGGTCCTCGCCGCCCTGGTTGAGCGGAAACAGGATCACCTCGCGTATGTTGGGCTCGTCGGCCAGCAGCATCACGATCCGGTCCACGCCCGGCGCGGAGCCGCCATGCGGCGGTGCGCCGAACCGGAACGCGCTCAGCATGCCACCGAACCGCGCCTCGACCTCGGACGCCGGATAGCCCGCGATCTCGAAGGCGCGGATCATGATCTCCGGCCGATGGTTCCGGATCGCCCCCGACGACAGTTCGATGCCGTTGCAGACGATGTCGTACTGGAACGCCTTGATCGACAGCGGGTCCTGCGCGTCGAGCGCCTCCAGGCCGCCCTGCGGCATGCTGAACGGATTGTGGCTGAAATCGATCCGACCCTCCTCGTTGCGCTCGAACATCGGATAGTCGACGATCCAGCAGAACCGGAACGCGTGGCGCTCGACCAGCTCGAGCTCCTCGCCGAGCCGCGTGCGCACCAGCCCGGCGAACTTCGCCGCCGCCTCTCGCGCGCCGGCCGCGAAGAACACCGCGTCCCCTGCCGACAGTCCGCACGCCGCCCGGATCGCCTGCGAACGCGAAGCCTCGAGATTGCGGGCGATCGGCCCTTTCGGCCCGTCCGCATCGAACTGGATGTAGCCGAGCCCGGCCGCTCCCTCGCCACGCGCCCACTCGTTGAGCTTGTCGAAGAACGAACGCGGCCGCCCCGCCGCCCCCGGCGCCGGGATCGCCCGCACCACGCCGCCGCCGGCAGCGATGGTCGCGAACAGCCCGAACCCGCCGCCCTCGAACTGCGCCGTCACGTCGGTGATCCGCAACGGGTTGCGCAGGTCCGGCTTGTCCGACCCGTACGCCAGCAACGCCTCGTCATAGGCGATGCGCGGGAACGCCCCCTCGGTGACGCTCCGTCCGCCGCCGAACTCCCGGAACACCCCCGCCATCACCGGCTCGAGCACCGCGAAGACATCCTCCTGGGTGCAGAAGCTCATCTCGAAATCGAGCTGGTAGAACTCGCCCGGACTGCGGTCCGCCCGCGACCCCTCGACGCCGAAGCACCGCGCCATCTGGAAGTACCGGTCGAAGCCGGCCACCATCGCGAGCTGCTTGAACTGCTGCGGCGCCTGCGGCAGCGCGTAGAACTTCCCCGGATGCAACCGGGCCGGCACCAGGAAGTCCCGCGCTCCCTCGGGGCTCGACGCGGTCAGGATCGGGGTCTGGAACTCGCTGAAGCCCTGTTCCACCATCCGCCGGCGCAGGCTCGCGATCACGGACGCCCGCAGCATCATGTTCCGGTGCACGCGCTCGCGCCGCAGGTCGATATAGCGGTATTTGAGCCGGAGCTCGTCCGGATAATGCTCGCCGCCCGCGACCTGCAGCGGCAGCACCTCGGCGCGCGACTGCACCTCGATCGCCTCGGCCCGCACCTCGATCTCGCCGGTCGGCAGGCGCGGATTGACCGTCGCAGGCTCGCGCCGCACCACCGTCCCGGTCACCGTCACCACGCTTTCCACCCGCAGCTCGTCCGCCAGCGCCAGCAGAGGGCCGCCCGCCGGCACCACGATCTGCGTCATCCCGAAATGGTCCCGCAGATCGACGAACAGCAGCCCGCCATGGTCGCGCTTGCTGTGGAGCCATCCCGACAGCCGGACCGTCGCGTCCGCATCCGCGGTCCGGAGCTGGCCGCAGTTGTGGGTGCGATAGGCGTGCATGGGCGTGTCCTCTTGCGGCCCGCGGTGGTTCCTCCGGCACGCCGCTCCTGTCAACCGCGCGACGCCTCCGCTATGAGCCCCGCATGACACGCCCCGCCAGGACCGACCATCCCGAACCCACCCTCGTGACCGACACCGACGCGCTCGCCGACGCCTGCCGACGGCTCGCCGGCGAGGAATTCGTCACCGTCGACACCGAGTTCATGCGCGAGAAGACCTACTGGCCGATCCTCTGCGTCGTCCAGCTCGCCAGCGACAGCGAGGTCTTCATCGTCGACGCCGAGGCGCCCGGCATCGACCTCGCGCCGCTGGACGCACTGCTGGCCGCGCCCACCGTCAAGGTCTTCCACGCCGCGCGCCAGGATGCCGAGATCTTCCTCCATCTGTTCGGCCGCCTGCCCACCCCCCTGTTCGACACCCAGGTCGCGGCGATGGTCGCCGGCTTCGGCGACCAGGTCGGCTACGAGCAGCTCGTCGCCTCGC
>CAXTUK010000189.1:674-5171 GCA_964247395.1 uncultured Acetobacteraceae bacterium | reverse complement strand
GGTTTCGGTGGGGGGATTGGCCGTCGCCACCATCGGGGCGCTGCTGACCGAGATGTCCGGGGTGGCGGGCGTGGGCGAGCTCTACGGCGTGCCGAGACCGCTCAGCCTGGGACTCGCGGCGGTCTGTCTGCTGGCGGTGGTCACGACCGGCTCCTACCGCAGGGTCGAGCGCGTGGCGATCGCGCTCGGACTGTTCGAACTGGCCTTCTTCGGCGTTGCCTGGCAAGCGAGCCCGAAGCTCTCCGACATGGTTGCCGGCGCGATCGACCTGCCCGTCGGCAACACGGATTATCTCTATCTCGCGGCAGCCAATATCGGCGCGGTGATCATGCCGTGGATGATCTTCTACCAGCAGTCCGCGATCGCCGATAAACGGTTGCGGCCCGACCACTTCACCCACGCACGGATCGACACCGCGGTCGGCGCCGTGCTGACCCAGCTGGTGATGGCGGCGGTTCTGGTGGCGACGGCGGCCACGATCGGCGCCCGGAACGGGCGCACCAGCCTCGACAACGTGGGCGAGATGAGCGACGCCTTGACGCCGTTCCTAGGGGTGACGACGGGCCACCTGGTGTTCGGGCTCGGTGTGCTGGGGGCCGGCATGGTGGCCGCGATCGTCTGCTCGCTGGCGCTTGCCTGGGGCGTCGGCGAAGTGACCGGATATCGGCACTCGCTCGAGCACAAGCCGTTCGAGGCTCGCTGGTTCTACGGGATTTATGCGGTTGCGGTGATCGGCGGCAGCGTGCTGGTGGCCCTCTGGCCGAACCTCGTCTCGCTGAACATCGACGTCCAGGTGATGAACGCGCTGCTGCTGCCGCTGGTGCTCGGATTCCTGATCGCGCTGGCGATCTGGGCGTTGCCGCCGGCCCACCGGTTGCGTGGCGTGTATCTCTGGGTGGTGGTGATCGTGGCGGCTGTGACGTCGCTGTTCGGGGTGTTCGGAGGGCTGCAAGGCGCTGGACTGATCTAGACGTCCTGCGCTGCTGTCCTTGTTTCGGTGCCGCTCGAGGGACCGCGGCTGACGTCGGCCGGCAACGCTTACCATTGTTGTTACGTTACGGACCTGATCGATTGGAACCTGATGTCGCGTTGGTGAATGGTCCCGGGCGGACTACCTGTCGTCCTCCGTTTGCGACTCTGTTACCAACGGATTTTAGCCTCACGACCTTCACAAGGACGATTTGACATGGTTGCCGGTCGAAAAGACACGCTCGCGGGTGAACGGATGAAGTCGATCCGGCAGAGCCGCCATCTCACCCAGGATCAGTTGGCGAAAGCGGCCGGCGTGTCGAGGAGCCTTGTCGCCCAATGGGAGACCGGCCGCTCCGGATTTGCCGGCAAGGCGGCCCAGATCGCAAAGGCGCTCGAGGTGCCTGTCAGGCTTCTGCGTCCCGAGATCGCAGTCGATCCGAACGCGGCTGGAGGCGCGCTGACGAAGTCGGCGCAGGAGCAGGCGCTCGTCGAGGCGTTCCGCCAACTGCCAGCCGATGACCAGGCCTGCCTGGTTTATCTCGCCACGCGGATGAGTGGGGTCATGTAGGAGTGCCCGGCGGCGGCTTGGCGGAGGGGATGGGATTCGAACCCACGGTAGCCCTTGACGGACTACAACGGTTTAGCAAACCGCCGCCTTCAGCCACTCGGCCACCCCTCCGCCCGGAGGTGCAAACACGGCGTTTGCGTCTATTGTCTTAGAGGCCGGCCAGGGGCGCGTCAAACGCGAGTGCGCGCCTGAGCGCCTCGTTGACCAGGGCGGGGTTGCCCTTGCCCGCCATCGACTTCATCACCTGGCCGACGAAGAAGCCGAACAGCTTGTCCTTGCCGCTCCTGTACTCGGCGAGCTTGCCGGCGTGCGACGCCAGCACCTCGCTCACGGCGCGATCGATCGATGCGGTGTCGGTCACCTGCCGAAGCCCGCGCTGCTCGACGATTGTCGCGGCGTGCTCGCCGGTCGCGGCCATCGCCTCGAAGACCTCCTTGGCGATCTTGCCGTTGATGGTGCCGTCCGCCATCAGGTCGAGCAGACCGCCGAGGGCGCCGGCCGACACCGGCGACTCGGTGATCGCGAGGTTGGCCTTGTTGAGGGTCGCGAACAGGTCGCCGGTGATCCAGTTCGCCACGAGCTTCGGATCGCGGCCGGCGGCGACCGTCTCGAAATAGGCGGCGACCGGCTGCTCGGCGACGAGAACCGCCGCGTCGTAAGGGGTCAGGCCGTGATCGCGGACGAAGCGGGCACGCTTGAGGTCAGGCAGTTCGGGAATGCCGGCGCGCAGTTCCTCGATCCAGGCCTCGTCGAGAACAAGGGGCACGAGATCGGGGTCGGGGAAATAGCGGTAGTCGTGCGCGTCCTCCTTGCTGCGAAGCGAGCGGGTCTCGCCGCGAGCAGGGTCGAACAGCCGGGTCTCCTGGTCGACCGCACCCCCCGCCTCCCAGATCCCGACCTGACGGCGGGCCTCCACCTCGATCGCCTGCATGACGAAACGGACCGAGTTGACGTTCTTGATCTCGCACCTGGTGCGGAACGGCTCGCCGGCCCTGCGCACCGAGACGTTGACGTCGGCACGCAGCGAGCCCTCGTCCATGTTGCCGTCGCAGGTGCCGAGATAGCGCAGGATCGTGCGCAGCTTGCGGATGTAGGCGCCGGCCTCCTCGGGGCTGCGAATGTCCGGCTCGCTGACGATCTCCATCAACGCCACGCCCGAGCGGTTGAGATCGATGAAGGAACGGTCCGGGTCCTGGTCGTGCAGCGACTTGCCTGCATCCTGCTCGAGATGCAGGCGGGTGACGCCGATGTCGCGAGTGCTGCCGTCGGCAAGTTCGATGCTGATCCGGCCGGCGCCCACGATCGGGTGCGCGAACTGGCTGATCTGGTAGCCGGACGGAAGGTCGGCGTAGAAGTAGTTCTTGCGGTCGAAGCGGCTGACCAGGTTGATGTGCGCGTCGATGCCGATGCCGGTGCGGACGGCCTGCGCGATGCACTCGCGATTGACGACCGGCAGCATGCCTGGGAACGCCGCATCGACGAAGCTGACCTGGCTGTTGGGCTCGGCGCCGAAATCGGTGGCGGCGCCGGAGAACAGTTTGGCGCGGCTGATCACCTGGGCGTGGATTTCGAGCCCGACCACGATCTCCCACGGACCGGTGTCACCGTCGATGGTGTAGGTCATGCGCGTGCGCCCGCGCAGGAAGCGGGCCTGCCGGCGAAATCGGCGCTGTCCTCGAGCAACTGGCCCACCGCGATGATGGTCTCCTCGTCGAACGGCCGGCCGATCACCTGCAATCCGAGCGGCAGCCCCTGGTTGTCCAGACCGCCGGGAACCGACAGGGCCGGAACGCCTGCCATGCTGGCGGGCACGGTGAAGATGTCGTTGAGATACATCGTCACCGGGTCGTCGAGGCGCTCGCCTTGCGCGAAGGCGGCGGTGGGCGTCGTCGGCGTCAGCAACGCGTCGACCTGGCCGAACGCTTCCGTGAAGTCGCGCAGGATCAGCGCCCTGACCTTCTGCGCCTTGAGGTAGTAGGCGTCGTAATAGCCGGACGAGAGCACGTAGGTGCCGATGAGGACCCGGCGCTGCACCTCCGCGCCGAAGCCGACGGCGCGCGTGTTCTCGTAGAGCTCGTCCAGGTCCTGCCCCTCGGAGCGCAGACCGAAACGAACCCCGTCGTAGCGGGCGAGATTGGACGAGCATTCGGCGGGAGCGACGATGTAGTAGGTCGCGAGACCGTATTTCGTGTGCGGCAGCGAGACGTCGACGATCTCGGCGCCGGCGTCGCGCAGCCAGGCGATGCCCTGCTCCCAGAGATGGAGGATATCCTCGGGCGTGCCGTCCATCCGGTACTCGCGCGGGATGCCGATCCGCAAGCCGCGGACGCCGCGGCGACAGGCGGCACGAAAATCCGGGACCGGCCGGTCGGCGCTGGTGCTGTCGTTCGGATCGAAGCCCGACATCGAGCCGAGCAGGATCGCGCAGTCCTCGATGGTGCGCGCCACGGGACCCGCCTGGTCCAGCGAACTGGCGAAGGCGACGATGCCGAAACGCGAACACCTTCCGTAGGTGGGTTTGATGCCGGCGATGCCGCAGAACGAGGCGGGCTGCCGGATCGAGCCGCCGGTATCGGTCGCCGTCGCGCCCAGTGCCAGGCGTGCGGCGACGGCGGCGGCGGAGCCGCCCGACGAACCGCCCGGAACGAGCCTGACCCGCTCGTCGTCGCCGGCGCGGTTATCGCCTCGGCGTCTCCAGGGATTTTCCACGGGGCCGAAGGCGGAACTCATGTTCGACGAGCCCATGGCGAACTCGTCGAGGTTGGTCTTGCCGAGGAAGACCGCGCCGTCGGCGAGAAGACGCGCGGTGACGGTGCTCTCGTAGGGCGGCACGAAGTCGCCGAGCATGCGGCTGGCGGCCGTGGTGCGGACACCCTCGGTGCAGAACAGATCTTTGATGGCGAGCGGGATGCCGGCGAGCGGACCCGCCGCGCCGCCCGCGCGGGCCTTGTGCGCGG
>CAXTUK010000189.1:0-664 GCA_964247395.1 uncultured Acetobacteraceae bacterium | reverse complement strand
GCCTGCGCCAGCGCCCGTTCGGGCGTGCGGGTGATGAAGCAGTTCAACGTCCCGTCGAGCGCCTCGATCGCCTCGAGATGGGCCAGCGTGAGCTCGCGCGCGCCAATGTCACGTCGGTCGAGAGCGTCGCGCGCGCCGGCCAGCGTGTAGTCGGTGAGGATCATTCGACCACCTTGGGCACCGCGAAATAGCCCTTCGCCGCATCGGGCGCGTTGGCCAGCACGCGGTCGCGCCGGTCGCCGTCGGTGACGACATCGTCGCGAAGCCGCAGCCTGCTGACGACGGGGCCGGTGAGCGGCTCGACGCCTTCGACGTCGACCTCGTCGAGTTGCTCGACCCACTGGATGATGGCGCCGAGTTCGGCGCCGAGCTGTTCGAGCGAGGTCTCGTCGATCCGGATGCGGGCGAGCCTGGCGATGCGTCTGACGGTCGCGACGTTGAGCGGCATGGAGTGCCCTTGCTTGGAGAGCGGCCCGTCCCGCCCCGGATCATGGCTGGCTAGGAAGGGCCGAGCCGGACCATAAAGCTGGGCATGGCGCTCATCAACCTGGCCGACCTGCGTGCGGGATTGTCGCGACACCAGCGTCTGCTCGGCGTCGACCCTGGTCTCAAGCGCATCGGTCTCGCCTTGTCCGACGTCCGGCTGGTCGTCGCCTCGCCGTTC
>CAXTUK010000188.1:0-5195 GCA_964247395.1 uncultured Acetobacteraceae bacterium | reverse complement strand
AATCAGATTCCGGAACGCACGGGAATCCCTTGAGTCTTGATCAACGGCGATTGGTGTAACACCTGACCTACACGAGCCCGATCTATGGCTGGCTCTCGACCGAATTCCTCCAGCCGGTCTTCTACGGCGCGCCTTACGGCGGCGTCGATGCCGCGGCTGGCCATCAGATCATCGAGGGCCGCTGGCTCCGCGACCAGCAATACGTCAAGGACAACATCAATTATTGGCTGAACGGTCCGGGCCAGTTCCCGAAGCCGCAGAACGATGCCGATAATTCGGACACGTCGGACTGGGCGCACGAATACAGCTTCTGGATCGGAACCGCCGTCTGGTAGGTCTATCTTGCCCAGGGCGACCGGAACTTCGCTGAAGGCCAGCTTGCACAGCTGATCCGTCAATACCAGGGCTGGGACAGCCATTTCAACCCGGCGACCGGCCTCTACTGGCAGGTGCCGGTCTGGGACGCGACGGAATTCGCGCCCGCCTCCTACGAATCTAGTGATTCTTATCATGGGTGCGCCGGGTACCGGCCCACCATCAACTCATACCAATACGGAGACGCCAACGCCATTTCGGACATCGCCGTCATGTCGGGCGACTACGCGATCGCCATGGAGTGCACCCTGCGCGAAGTCGACCTGACCTTTTACGACGACGGCGGCGGTGTCCGCACGCCCGCATCCTACGATCTGCAATACTGGAACGGCAGCAGGTGGCTGACCGTCCCCAACCAGACCAAGGCCGACCTGCGGCCGGTCGGCAATGCTTCCAACCGGATCACCTTGCCAGCCCTCACGACGAGCCAGCTGCGCCTCCTGGCGCCCAACGCCGGCGGCGGCACTGGCTGGGGCCTGAGCGAGTTGCGCGCGCTCAGCCGGCCGGTCTTCCAGATCGACAATGTCAACAGCAACCTGCTCGTCGGTGTCCAGGGGGCCTCGACCGCCAACGGCGCGCAGGTGGTGCAGGCGGCGGACGACGGCTCTATCGATAATCTCTGGGAGCTCGAGGATGCCGGCGGCGGCTACTTCAAGTTGCTCAACCTGGCCAGCCATCTCGTGCTCGGCGTCCAGGGCGGCTCAAGTGCCGACAGCGCGCCCATCCAGCAGCAGGCCGACACCAACGCCGCCAGCCAGCTCTGGAACTTCGTCGACACCGGCAAGGGTCAGTTCCAGATCGAGAACAAGCACCGCAGTCTCCTTCTCGGTGTCACCACCGAATCGACTGCCATGGGTGCGAACGTCGTTCAGTTCATGAACAACGGATCCCCCGACCACCTCTGGCTGCTCAAATCGGCGGAGGATCCCACCCGCGCAGAAGCCTGCAAACAACGCGGCGGATCAAGGCTACGTATCCGATGCTCGCGCATGCTCGCCGACGCCCCCGAGGAAGGCTCTCATGCTCGGCCTGTCCGACCGCGATATCGGCCGCCCCGTCGCATCCAGGCCGAAGCAGCCGAGATCTACTCGTGCACCACGACTTCGGTGCCGCTCCACCAAGGCGTCCACCCGCCCGTCGCCGGCCCAGCCACCAGGCGGTCGTCCTCCCAACGGAATGACTGTCGGAAGAACGCGCCCTCGCGATAGGCGTGCGTCGTCCCGTCGTCGGCATACACCGAGCCGCAGCAGCCCGGTCCCGGGTAGACGTGCAGCACCAGCGCGCCCTCCGGACGTTCGTCCGTGTGCTGCACCACCGCCTGCATTGGCACGATGCTGCCCGCGCGCGCGAACACCGGCACGTGCCCGAGCCGCCGCTGCAGCATCACCGGCTCGCGTGCGTCGAGCCTCGCACCGGTCGAGAAGTCGAACCATTCGGTCCCGTCGGGCAACTTCAGCAGGTAGTCGTCGACCCCGTCCACCGGCGGGGGCGCCACCAGCAGGGAGGGGCCGAACATGAACTGCGCCTCCTCCCGTCGCAGCATCGCATCGTCGAACGCGAGGAACATCGGCCGCATCAGCGGCATGCCCGTCCGCGTCGTCTCCTCGACCGCCGTGTAGATATAGGGCAGCAGCCGGTAGCGCGCCTCGATCGACGCCCGCCGCAGCGCCTCGTGCGCTTCGCCATGCACCCACGCCTCCTGGTCGCGCGTGCCGAGATCGGTGTGGTTGCGCATGATCGGATTGAAGGCGCCGAGCGCGATCCACTGCGTCAGCAGCTCCGCCGTCGGACTGCCCTTGAACCCGCCGATGTCGCATCCCGCCAGCGCAAACCCGGACAGCCCGAGGCTCAGCAACTGCGGCGTCGACAGCCGCATGTGGTTCTCCGTGCTGCTGTTGTCCCCCGTCCAGGTCACCGCATACCGGTGGCCGCCCGCGTAGCTCGCCCGCGTCATCACCAGCGGCCGCCGGTCCGGCAGCAGCGCGAGCAGCCCGTCATGCGTCGCCCGCGCGTTCTGCATCCCGTATACGTTGTGGATCTCGGCATGGTCGGCCGTGCGCGTCTCGAATCCCGGCTCCTCGATCCGGTGGCGCACCGCATCCGGCATCGTGTGGCCCGGCGTCTTGAACACCGCCGGCTCGTTCATGTCGTTCCAATATCCGGCGATCCCGTCATCGATCGCGAACCGACGGTGCAACGAGCCCCACCATGCCCGCGTCGCCGCCCGGGTGAAATCCGGAAACACGCAGTCGCCAGGCCAGACCTCGCCCACGTAAGGTGCGCCATCCGGCGCGCGGACGAAATGATCGCCCGTCCGCCCGCTCTCGTAGGGGGCGTATTGCTCGTCAGGCGCGTGCGGCACGTGCAGGTCGGCGATCACCACTGTCCTGACGCCGTCCGCGCCGACAGCCGTCACTGTCGCCCCGAGATCCGGAAATCCCGCCGGATTGGCCGTGAACGGCCGGTTTCGATCCTGGAACCCGATATCCAGCCATAGCGCGTCGAGCGGGATCCGCTTCTCCCGGTGCAGCCGCACCACGTCGAGTGCGCGTTCGGCCGTCTCGTAGCTGTAGCGGCACTGCTGGTAGCCGAGCGCCCACAGCGGCGGCAGCGACACCCGTCCGACCAGCGCCGTGAACCGCTCCAGCACCTGCGCCGGCGTCGGTCCCGCCAGCACGTGATATCGGATCGCCCCGCCCGCCGCCGACATCCCGATCGCGTCCGCGGCGCTCACGCCGAGGTCGAATGCCGAGCGGTGCGTGCTGTCGAGGAACAGCCCCCATGCGAACCCGCCCAGCCGCACCGCCAGGAGGAACGGGATCGCCTTGTAGAGCGGGTCCCATGCCTCCTGGAACCCGTACGCGTCGGTGTTCCACATCTGATACGCCTGCCCGCGCTTCTCCAGCGGCCCCGGCTTGTCGCCGAGCCCGTAGTAGAGCTCGCCCTCTGGTGCCTCCTTGCGCAGCCGGAATCCCGCGCCCTCGAAGCGCACCGGATCAACCGCGTGGTCCCGGCACAGCACGTTGCCCGCCGCGTCCGCGACCGTCAGCGCCATCGTCCGCGCATCCACGCCGACCACCAGCTCGCCGGTCGAGAACGACCCGTCCGCCTGGTGCGAAACCTCGATCTCGGCCGCCCACGTTTCCGGCAGCACCGCCCACGACGCCCGCTCGGGCAGGCTTTCGTGCGCCGCCGCCGCGACCCGGATCGCTCCAGGCGCTGACGCCGTCACCTCCAGCACCATCGACGCGCCGCGCGCCACGATCCCGCCCGCGCGTCTTTCGAACTCGACCATCGATCCACCCATCACGCCGGCTCCATCCCGCTCAGCCACATGCCGAACGCGATTCCGCCGCCGTCGTCGCATGACGAACCGGCGCCGACCGGCGCCTCGCAATCCCCTTGGCGGAAGCGTGAGCACGCGTTAGAAAAACCTGACGCGCAAGACCGAGCATGCCCTGGCGCACCGTAACGAACAGGAACGAAAATCGTGTCCTCACAGCTCGACCTGCTGGTCTCATCGGCCGCTTTCGCGTCCTTCGCCTGGGCGCTCCGAGGTCACTTCGATCGCGGCCCGATGCCGCTCGGCATGCTGGCCCTCTCGCTCGCGAGCCTCGCCTCGTTCACCACCTTCGCGACCCTGCTCCTAGCATCCACCCCATCCGCCGCCCACCTCGTCGAAGCCGCCACCCTGTTCGGGCTGTCCTTCGCCTTGTTCTGGTGGACGGTCCGCACCACCCGCCGTCGGCGTCTGTCGCTCGCCCACAGCCACGCCGACCCCGCATTCCTCCACGTGACCGGACCGTATGCCTTCATCCGGCACCCGTTCTATGCCGCCTACCTGCTGTTCTGGTTCGGCACCGCCATCGCCGCCGGCGCTCTCCAGTGGCTCCCGGTGGCCATCCTGACGGCCTGGTATGTTGTCCTCGCCCGCCGCGAAGAGGCCCGTCTCGGCGCCGGGGCGCTCGGCGACTCCTACCGCCAGTATCGAAGCGGGACCGGCATGCTGTTCCCCCGTCTCGTCGCCCGCGCCGTCCCGCGGCTCGGGAACGCACCGCCGACGCCGAGCTCACGACCGGCGTGAAGGATCGCCGCCGCCGGCCCTCCTCGCCGGCGCAGCACCAACGTCGTCCACTCGCCGACATCGATCCGCCGCTCCAGCACCAGCCCGGCCTGCCGGTGCGCGCTCAGCACCAGCCGCGCCTGCCCACGCAGCAGCCCCCCCAGGATCGCCGTCCCGCCCGGCGCCAGCCCGGCCGCGAGGCGAGGCGCCATCCGCACCAGCGGTCGCGCCAGAATGTTGGCGAACACCAGGTCGAACGGCCGCCCTGCCCGCACCGGCGCCGCGCGCCACCCGTCGCCGAGCCGCGCCGTGACCAGCGGCGACAGTCCGTTCAGCCGTGCGTTCTGTCCCGCCACCCGCACCGACCAAGGCTCGATGTCCACCGCCAGCACCCGGCGCCGCAGCAGCGACGCCGCCGCCATCGCCAGGATCGCCGACCCGCAACCCAGATCGAGAATCCGCGCCGGCCGCCGATGCGCGACCGCCTCCAAACCCAGCAGGCACCCGCGCGTCGAGCCGTGCTCGCCCGAGCCGAACGCGATCCCCGCATCCAGCCGCAACCGGGTCCGCCCCGGCGCCGGTGCGTCCGGCAGATGCGTGCCGCTGACCACGAACCGGCCGACCGACTGCGCGGGAAAGCCGCTCGCAGTGCGCGCGAGCCAGCCCTCCGCCTCGGTCTCCGCCCGCTCCACCGCCGCCGCATGGCCGGTCAGCAGCTCGGCAATCGCCACCGCCCCGAGCAGCGCCGCATCCGATC
>CAXTUK010000187.1:0-5233 GCA_964247395.1 uncultured Acetobacteraceae bacterium | reverse complement strand
TGTGCGGATCGCGCAGCTCGCGGCCGACGTGCGCGATCTCGACCTGCAACTGCGCACCGCCAACGCGTCGGCGGCGACGCTGCAGGCGGAGCTCGACGCGCCGCGCCAGGCCTATGCGCACGCGCAGTCGGCGCTGCGCCGGATCGAGCGGGTCAGGACCGACCAGCGCGGCAGGACAGCGATGCTGTGCGGGATGGCAGGCGGCGGGATCGTGCTGGCGTGCGTGCTGCTGCTGCACGCGGCGGGATTTCCGTTGTAGGAGAAGTGGGAACATAGGGTGAATCGAAGCGTTGGGACGACATGAGCGACAACCCGAAGACCGATCAGGCGAACGAGCAGGCGCAGCCGTCGAACGCCCGGAAGAACCAGGACGACTGGACCACCGGCGGCGAGAGCATGACCGGGGCGCAGGCCTCCTATCTCAAGACGCTGTGCGAGGAGGCGGGCGAGGCGTTCGACCCGTCGCTGAGCAAGGCCGAAGCCTCCAAGCGGATCGACGCATTGCGCGGCGCGACGGGCCGCGGGGTCGATCACTGATCCCTGTCGGGCCTACCGGCTGCTAAGCCTGTCGAGCGCCGACGCGAGATCGGCGATCAGGTCGGGCACCGATTCGAGACCGACATGCAGTCGGCACAACGGACCGTGGGCTATGTCGCGGTGGCTTCGGACGAGCCCGCCGGTGATCGTGCTGGCGAGACTCTCGAAGCCGCCCCAGGACCAGCCCTTGCCGAACAGGCGCAGCGCGTCGACGAACGCGTCCGCGTCCGCGTCGGTGAGGGGCGGCTGGAGTTCGATCGCGAACAGGCTGGCGGTGCCGGCGTAGTCGCGGCGCCAGAGTGTGTGGCCCGGATCGCTTTCGAGTGCCGGGTGCAGCACGCGCGCGACTTCCGGGCGTCGGCGCAGCCATTCGGCGACCTCGATGCCGCTCCTGCCCTGCCGATCCAGCCGCACGGCAAGGGTGCGTAGCCCGCGCAGCGCCAGCCAGCAATCATCGGGACCGGCAGTCTCGCCGAGCGTCAACGTCGCGTTGCGAAGGCGTCGCCACAATGCCTCGTCGGCGACCGTGAAGGCGCCGAGCAGGATGTCGGCGTGGCCGCCCGCATACTTGGTCAGTGCCTGGACGGAGATGTCGACCCCGTGCGCGAACGGCTGGAAGATGTGCAGGCCCCAGGTGTTGTCGAGCATCAGCAGCGCGTCGTGCGAGTGCGCCAGTCGCGCCAGCGCCGGGACGTCCTGCATCTCGAAGGTGTTGCTGCCCGGACTCTCGGTCAGAAGCAATCTGGTCGTGGGCCTGAAGAGCGCGTGCAGGTCGCCGGCCGGCCGGTCCGGGTCGTAGTAGGTGGTCTCGATCCCGAAGCGCCGCAGCATCTCGTCGCAGAAACGGCGGGCCGGCCCGTAGGCGCTGTCGACGACGAGGATGTGGTCGCCGGCCGAGAGCAGGGCCAGCAGCGGCACGGTGATCGCAGCGAGACCCGAGCTCGTGATCTGGCAGCGCGTGCCGCCCTCGATGGCGGCGACGGCGTCCTCGAGCGCGAACTGCGTGCCGGTGCCGTAGGTGCCATAGCTTAGCACATGTTCGTGGCGCTGCTGGCCGGACCGGCGGAGCGCGTCCATCGACGGGAAGCACACGGTCGAACCGCGTTCCACCGGCGGGTTGACCAGGCCGTGCGGGGAACGGCCGAGCTGCACCAGCCTGGTCTCGAATTCGTCGTTCACGCGGCGTCCGGATGAGCGAGCGCGTACTCGGTCCAGGATCCGTCGAACAGTCGGCTGTCGGCGATGCCGGCGACCTGCAGGCCGAGCGTCAGGATCGCCGCGGTCACGCCGGTGCCGCAGGAGGTCACCACCGGCCGGTCGCCGGTCACGCCACGGGCGGCGAACAGCGACCGAAGTTCGCCAGGCTGGCGGAAACAACCCCCCTCGTCGAGCAGCGCGCCGTAGGGCAGGCTGCGGCTGCCGGGGATGTGGCCGGACCTGATGCCTGGCCGCGGCTCGGGCGCCGATCCGTCGAAGCGCGCCGCCGAACGGGCGTCGAGGATGACGGCGTCGCCGGCGGCAAGGCGTTCGATGTCGCCGAGCCCGGCCAGCAGGCCGGCATTGAAATGCGTCACGAAGCGGGTGGCGGCGAACGGCGCCGATTTGCCGGTTTCCACCGCGCCTCCGGACGCCTGCCACGCGGGCAGGCCGCCATCGAGGAGGTGCACGCGCCGCATCCCGAAGAGCCGGAACAGGAACCAGGCGCGTGCCGCGGAGAACAGGCGGCGGCTCTCGTAGACGACGAGGAGGCTGTCGTTGCCGATGCCGAGTTCGCCGGCGAGACGGGCGAAGCGGCCGGCCGACGGGATCATGTGCGGCAGATCGGTGTCCGGATCGGCGAAGAGTTCGAGATCGAGGAAGCGTGCGCCGACGATGTGCGACGATCGGAACGCCTCGCGCGGGTCGAACGCCTCGCCGGGCAGCGTGGCGCTGGCGTCGCACACCACGAGCGCCTGGTCTCCGACGTGACGCTGCAGCCAACCGGCGTCGACGAGTGCGCCGGGCGTCACGCTCACGCGGCGGCGGCGCCCCGGGCCCGCTCGGAGAGCATCCGGCGCAGGATGGAAGCAGCTTCTTGGCCCTTGATCGAGGTCTTCCATAGTTGTTCAGCGACGCGCTGATGGGCGGCGACCGCCTCGGCGGCGCCGGTGACAATGGCGATGCCGGTCTGGCGAAGCAGCGAGGCCGCCGGGCGGAACGGGTTGACGGCCAGCATCGAACGGTCGCGCTGACGCATGATCCGGAACGAGCCGGTGTTCTCGCCCTCCCGCAGCAGCCCGACCTGGTAGCCCATCGGCGGCGTGTCCAGCAGGCCTGCGAGGCGTTCGATCTCCGCCTCCGCCACCTCGCGGCACCGCCGTTCGAGAGCGGCGTCCGGCGGCAGGCCGTGCGCGAGACCGTTCTGCATGCGCTCCACCGCCTCGACCGAGACGAGCGCGATGATCGTCGGCTGGCGCTGCTCGTAGTTGCGACGGCGCTCCTCGAGCGAGGTGAGCGTCGACTCGCAAAGGATGGCAAGGCCGGGTTCCTGCACGACGTTCACCTCGACATAGCGTCGCATCGTGTCGGCGACCACCCGATGATACTCGTCGGAGGTCCCGAGATAGGACCCGTCACCGCCGATCTCGAGGATGGTGTCGGCGGTCTCCTCGATCTGGCGCAGGCGCTCGAAGAAGGCCGGCTGGCGCTGGTAGTATTCCACGCCGATGCCGAGCAGCGACAAGGGCGAGACCTTGAGCAACTCGGCCAGGCGCTGGACGGTGTCCAGCTTGATGACCTCGCCTTTCTCGTAGCGGTAGAGCGCCGCACGCGAGATCCCGAGCCGCTGTGCGATCTCGTCCGCCTTCAGGCCGGATTCCAGCCTAAAGGCCTTGAGCTGGTGCCCGATGTCGGTCAAACGCATCGTGTGCCCTGTGCCTTTCGTCGCTCCCGGAACCGTCGCCGGCCGAACGCTCGCGGCAGAAATGTCCGGAGAGATGATAATGGCGACCTCGCGCCGGTCTCACAGCGGACCACCGCTCCTATCACCGTGAAATGACGGATTCTCAGAGGGCTGGCAAGCAATGAACGCGCTGAACCGCGCCGTCCTGCAGGCGCGAACCAGTCTGTCGCGCCGCGCGGCGCATCGTGATGCGGCCCGGATCGCTTCCACGACAGTGCTGAGCTGGAACCTTCTGCACGGCGCCGGGGCGGCGGCGACCGACATCGCCCGGCTGATCCGGATCTTCCGGCCCGACCTGGTGCTGATGCAGGAGGCGACCGGCGAGATCGATCAGCTTCCCGATCTCGTGGGGGGGCAGTACGAGCGCGCGCCGCTGCCCGGCCGGCGCCATGGGGTCGCGTGCTGGAGTCCGGGCGGCTTCGCGACGCCGCCGACCGCGCTCGCTCTCCCGTCGGGAGCCTTCGTTCGGCGGGTCTGCCAGATCGTGCGGCTGGACGGCTTCGCGCTGGCCAACGTGCACCTGTCGCACGGACAGATGCTCAATCGGCGGCAATTGCGGGTCATCGCGGCCGAGCTCCCGGCGCGCGCGGCGGTGCTCGGTGATTTCAACCTGGTCGGGCCGGTGCTGCTGCCGCAGTTCCGGGACGTGGGCCCGCGGGCGCCGACGCACCGGATGGGCGACATGCTGCCGCTGCGGATCGACCGCTGCCTGGTTCGCGGGCTGATGTGCGAGGAGGCGGTGCGGCTGCCGCGGGTGCGTTCGGACCATCATCCGATCCTGGTTCGGCTCAGCATCCTCGACGCCGTCGGGGGCACCGCTCTCTACAGGTAGGGCAGCAGCAATCGCACCGCCGCCTCCCCCAGCCGGACCGGCAATCGTCGGCGTTCGACCTCGGTCCGGTCCAGCCGGGAGGACATGCGCGCGGCGATCATTTCCTCGAGCTGCCTCGCCAGCGCCGTGTCGTAGACCTCGACGTTCAGCTCGAAATTGAGCCGCAGGCTGCGCATGTCCCAGTTCGCGCTGCCGACCATGCACCACATGCCGTCGACGACCATCAGCTTGGAATGCTCGAAGGGCGGCTTGTTGCGCCAGATCCGCACGCCCTCGGCGAGCAGCGGACCGACGTTGGCGCGCGTCGCCCAGTCGACCAGCCGCTGGTTGCTGCGTTCGGGAATGACGATGTCGACCTGGATGCCGCGGATCGCGGCGAGACCGAGGGCCGTCACCAAGCGTTCGTCCGGCAGGAAATAAGGGGTGAGGATCCGGATCCGGCTGCGCGCGCAGGCGATCGCCTCGAGCACGAGGAATTCGATCTTCTCGATGTCGCTGTCGGGACCCGACGTGACGACGCGCGCATGCGCCTCGCCGGAGGTGGCCGGGTTGCCGATCCAGAGCGACGGATCGAGCTCCTCGCCCGTCGTGAAGGTCCAGTCGCGGGCGAAGGCGTCCGCGAGTTGCGCCACCACGGGACCGCGCACGGCGAAATGGGTGTCGCGCACCGGATTGCGCGGATGCTGCGCCATGACGTTCTCGGAGGCGATGTTCATCCCGCCGGTAAAGCCTCGCTCGCCGTCGATGACCAGGATCTTCTTGTGGGTGCGCAGGTTGAGGAACGGCATCCGCCAGGGCAGGAACGAATGCATGAAGCGCCCGACCGGCACGCCTCGCCGGCGGAACGCGCGAGAGGCGGACGAGGCGACATAGCCGCTACCGACGCCGTCGAGGAGCACGCGCACCTCGACGCCGCGGCCTAC
>CAXTUK010000186.1:0-5237 GCA_964247395.1 uncultured Acetobacteraceae bacterium | reverse complement strand
AGGACGTGGCGGCCTACTATCGCCGCCGCGCGGAGGGCGGGGTCGGGCTGATCCCTGGCTGGGGCGGCTGTGCGGCGATGCTGCTGCGCTGGCGCGACGCGAACGGTGCGGCGAAGGGGCCGATGCCGGCGCCGGCCAGGGTGTTCGAGCTGATCGGCACCGGCAAGGTGTCTGGCTCGGCGGCGGAAGCGCGCGAGATGGGCATCCTGCGCGAGGGCGACGGGATCACGATGAACCGCGACCGTCTGCTGGCGGACGCGAAGGCGCGGGCCCTGGGGCTGGTCGAGGGTTACGCGCCGCCGAAGCCGGCGGAGCTGCGTCTGCCCGGGCCGTCGGGGCGGCTGGCGCTGGAGCTGGCGCTGCGCGGCATGGCGGCGCAGGGACTCGCGACCCCGCACGACGTCGCGGTGGGGCTCGAGCTCGCGACGGTGCTGAGCGGCGGCGACGCCGACATGCTGGAAGTCCTCGGCGAGGAGGATGTGATGGCGCTGGAGCGTCGGGCGTTCGTCAGGCTGGCCAGGACGAAGCCGACGGTCGCGCGGATCGAGCACATGCTCGAGACCGGCAAGCCGTTGCGGAACTAGCGGCGCCACCGACATCGAACGACAGAGACGGAGCTGATCACATGCAGACCTATCAGGCGCCGATCCGCGACATGCGTTTCGTGATCCATGAACTGCTGGGCAACGAGACCGCGAGGCGCGGCGTGACGCCCAGCGAGTTCACGCCGGAGCTGGTGGACACGGTGCTCGAGGAGGCGGGCAGGTTCCTCAGCGACACGCTGCTGCCGCTGAACGCCTCGGGCGACGAGGAAGGCTGCCGGCTGGAGAACGGCGTGGTGCGAACGCCGAAGGGGTTCCCGGAGGCGTATCGCGCCTACTGCGAGGCCGGCTGGGCGGGGAGTTCGTGCGACCCGAAATACGGTGGCCAGGGCATGCCGGAGACGGTCGGCAAGATGCTCGAGGAGATGACGAGTGCGGTGAACCTGTCGTTCGGCCTGTATCCGGGGCTGACGCGTGGCGCCTACGAGTCGATCCTCGGGTTCGGATCGGACGAGATCAAGGATCTCTACCTGCCGAAGATGGTCAGCGGCGAATGGTCGGGCACGATGTGCCTGACGGAGGCGCATTGCGGCACCGATCTCGGCCTGCTGCGGACCCGCGCGATGCCGGCCGGCGACGGCAGCTACCGGATCACCGGATCGAAAATCTTCATCAGCGCCGGCGAGCACGACCTGACGGAGAACATCGTCCACCTGGTGCTGGCGCGGCTGCCTGATTCGCCGGCCGGCATCAAGGGCGTCTCGATGTTCCTGGTGCCGAAATTCCTGCCCGACGAGGACGGCTCGAAGGGCCAGCGCAACGGGCTGGTGTGCACGTCCATCGAGCACAAGATGGGGCTGCGTGCGTCGGCCACCGCGCAGCTGAGCTTCGACGACGCCACGGGCTGGCTGGTCGGCGCGCCCAACAAGGGCATGCAGGCGATGTTCGTGATGATGAACAACGAGCGGCTGGCGGTGGGCAACCAGGGGCTGGGCGTCGCGGAGGCGGCCTACCAGGGGGCGGTCGCCTATGCGCGGGACCGGCTGCAGGGGCGGTCTCTCGGCAGGTCCGGGCACGCGCCGACGGCCGCCGATCCGATCATCGTGCATCCCGACGTGCGACGGATGCTGATGACGATGCGGGCGACGACGGAGGGTTGCCGGGCGCTCGGGACATGGGTGGCGTGCGCGCTGGAGGCGGCGCACCACTCGACAGACCCGGAGGCCAGACGGGAAGCCGAGGATTTCTTGGCGCTGATGACGCCGGTGATCAAGGCGCTGTTCACCGATCTCGGATCGGAGGCGGCCAATCTCGCGGTCCAGGTCTATGGCGGCCACGGCTACATACGCGACCACGGGATGGAGCAGTATGTGCGGGATGCGCGGATCGCGCAGATCTACGAGGGCACGAACGGCATCCAGGCTCTGGATCTGGTCGGGCGCAAGCTCGGCGAAGGGAATGGGCGGCTGCTGCGTACGTTCTTCCACCCGGTGAGCGAATTCATCGAGGTCAACAAGGTGCATCCGAAAGTCGGCAAGATGGTGGCTGGCCTGGAGCGTGCGTTCGGCGCGCTGCAGAAGGCGACCGCCTACATCGTGGCGACGGGACAGAGCGATCCGGAGAACGCGGTGTCGGGTGCGACGGACTATCTGCGGCTGCTGGGAACGGTGGCGCTCGGCTTCATGTGGTGCCGGGCGGCGCTGATCGCGTCGGAGCACGAGGCGGAACCGTTCTATCGCGACAAGCTGGCGACGGCGCGGTTCTTCTCGGAGCGCATCCTGCCGCAATCGTTCGCGCTGATGCAGGCGGTGCTGGCGGGCAAGGAATCGATGATGGCGATCGACGAGAGCGCCTTCGTGCGCGCTTGAGACGGGTCTGGGAGCGCGATGCCGGAACGTGAATCCATGGAGTTCGACGCGGTCATCGTGGGGGCAGGCCCCGCGGGGCTGGCCGCCTCGATCCGTCTGAAGCAGGTGGCGCCCGACGCCACGGTGTGCGTGGTGGAGAAGGGCGGCGAGGTCGGGGCGCACATCCTGTCCGGTGCAGTGATCGAGCCGCGCGCGCTCGAGGAGCTGCTGCCCGACTGGCGCGACCGCGATGCGCCGCTGACCACGCAGGCGGCCGATGATGTGTTCCTGTTCCTGACGGAGCGTCGGGCGTTCAGGTCGCCGGTGCTGCTGCCGCAGATGCGCAACGAAGGCAACCACATCGTCTCGCTCGGCAACGTGGTGCGTTGGCTCGGCCAGCAGGCCGAGGCGCTCGGGGTGGAGATCTATCCCGGCTTCGCGGCGGCCGAGCTGCTCGAGGAAGAGGGCCGGATCGTCGGCGTGGCGACCGGCGACATGGGGGTGACGCGCGAGGGCGAGCACGGAGCGAACTACCAGCCGGGGATGGAGCTGCGCGCGACCTACACGCTGCTCGCCGAGGGATGCCGCGGCAGCCTCGCCAAGCAGGCGATGGCGAGATTCGGCCTCAGGCAGGGCGTGGAGCCGCAGACCTACGGGCTCGGCGTGAAGGAGTTGTGGGAGATCCCGGCCGCCAACCACAAGCCCGGACTGATCCAGCACACGGCGGGATGGCCGCTCGACCGGTCGACCTATGGCGGATCGTGGCTCTATCATTTCGGCGAGAACCTGGTCTCCTACGGGTTCGTGGTCGGGCTGGATTACCGCAATCCATGGATGTCGCCGTTCGACGAGATGCAGCGGCTGAAGCTGCACCCGGCGGTGCGGCCGCATTTCGAAGGCGGCCATCGGATCAGCTACGGCGCCAGGGCGCTGAGCGAGGGCGGCCTGCAGTCGATCCCCCGGCTGACGTTTCCAGGCGGCGCGCTGCTGGGCGACACGGCGGGATTCCTCAACGTGCCGAAGATCAAGGGCACGCACGCGGCGATGAAGTCCGGGATGCTGGCGGCGGAAGCGGTGGCGGATGCGCTGGCGAACGGCAAGCCCGCCGAGCCCGTCAGCTATATCGAGCGGTTCAGGTCGAGCTGGCTGTGCGAGGAGCTGCACCAGGTGCGCAATTTCCGGCCGGCGTTCTCCAAATTCGGTCTGTATGGCGGGACGCTGTATGCGGGGGTCGACAGCATGGTGCTGCGCGGGCGGGCGCCATGGACGATGCACCACCCGCACGCCGACAACGAGACGCTGCTCGACGTGTCGAAGGCGGCCAGGATCGAGTATCCGAAGCCGGACGGAAGACTGACGTTCGACCGCCTGTCGTCGGTCTTCATCAGCAACACGAACCATGAGGAGGACCAGCCCGTTCACCTGAAGCTGCGTGATCCGCAGCGCTGGTTGCCGGTGAACTGGGACAAATATCGGAGCCCGGAAAGCCGCTATTGTCCGGCGGCGGTGTACGAGGCGGTGGGGGTCGAGGACGGAATGCCGCGGCTGCAGATCAACGGTCAGAACTGCGTGCACTGCAAGACGTGCGACATCAAGGATCCGAGCCAGAACATCGACTGGGTGACGCCGGAGGGCTCCGGCGGCCCGAACTATCCGGGCGGCATGTGAGCGGAGTAATCAGGCCATGAAGGTTCTCGTCCCGGTCAAGCGGGTCGTCGACTACAACGTCAAGGTCCGCGTGCGCGCCGACGGGTCGGGCGTGGAGACGTCGGGCGTGAAGATGTCGATGAACCCGTTCGACGAGATCGCGGTCGAGGAGGCGGTCCGCCTGCGCGAGCAAGGTGCCGCGACCGAGATCGTGGCGGTCTCGATCGGCACGGCGCAATGCCAGGAGACGCTGCGGACGGCGCTGGCGATGGGGGCCGATCGCGCGATCCTGGTCGAGACCGACGCCTCGCCCGAGCCGCTGGCGGTGGCCAAGATGCTTCGGGCGCTGGTGGAGCGCGAGCAGCCGCGGCTGGTGCTGATGGGCAAGCAGGCGATCGACGACGACATGAACGCGACGGGGCAGATGCTGGCGGCCCTGCTCGGCTGGGGTCAGGGAACGTTCGCGTCCAAGCTCGCCATCGAGGGCGAGACCGCGACGGTGACGCGCGAGATCGACGGCGGGCTGGAGACGGTGGCGCTGAAGCTGCCGGCGATCGTGACGACCGATCTCAGGCTGAACGAGCCGCGCTACGCGTCGCTGCCGAACATCATGAAGGCGCGCAAGAAACCGCTGGAGACGATCAGGCCGGGCGATCTGGGGGTCGATCCGGTGCCGCGGCTGACGACGCTGAGGGTGGTCGAGCCGCCGAAGCGGCAGGCGGGCGCGAAGGTGGGGTCGGTGGCCGAGCTGGTGTCCAAACTGCGCAACGAAGCGAAGGTGATCTGATGGCCGCCCTGGTTCTGCTCGATCATGAGGGCAGCACGATCAAGCAACCGTCCCGATCGGCGGTGACGGCGGCAGCTTCGCTCGGCCCGGTGCATGTGCTGGTCGCGGGCAGCGGCGTGGCGGCGGCGGCGAAGGCGGCGGCGTCGCTCGCCGGCGTGAGTCGCGTGCTGGTGGCGGAGCACGACACGCTGGCGAACGCGCTGGCGGAGCCGATGGCGGCGCTGATCGTGGGGCTCGCGGGCGACTACGGCCATATCCTCGCCGCGGCAACGGCGACGGGCAAGAACGTGCTGCCACGGGTGGCGGCGATGCTGGACGTGCAGCCGATCTCCGACGTCATGGCCGTCGAGAGCGAGGATACGTTCGTCCGGCCGATCTACGCCGGCAACGCGCTGGCGACGGTCCGTTCGGCGG
>CAXTUK010000185.1:0-5241 GCA_964247395.1 uncultured Acetobacteraceae bacterium | reverse complement strand
GTCAATCGGCACACGAGAATGGGCAACGGTCAACTTCTAGGGCGGTTGGTATAAGTCCGATCGCGCCAGAGGGCGGCTGCCCTTTGCCGAGGTGCAGGAGTGCAGCGCCCGTGTCGTAGCGGAACGGTTCTTGCTGCTCAGAACCTCGTCGCAATCGGGCGTATGACGAGGTTCACTGATGATCGGTTCGGCAGCGCGAAGGATTGCGGCGGCCGCATGTTTCGGTCTGGCGCCGATCGCGCTGGGGCAGACGGTGCCAACTCCCTCGGCCGCCACGTCCAACCCGGGCGAGGCCGCCTCCCAGGGCACGCCGCAAGGCCAGACGCCCGGTTCGTCCGATCTCGAGCCGGCCGCGGGCGCGATCCAGGTCGAACGGATCAGGAAGGTCTATCAGCAGCTGATCCAGCGCGAGAAGGACATCCCGACCGCGGTCACCGAGCTCGGCGCCAGGCAGATCCAGCAGAACGGGATCGTCGGATCGATCCAGAGCCTGCTCACCCAGGCGCCGTCGGTGAACTCCTACCAGCAGGGCGTGGGACAGCAATCGCCCGAACTGACCATTCGCGGCGTCGAGGACAGCCAGCTCGCCTCGAGCCTCGACGACATCCCGATCCAGTCGCTGCTCAACGGCGGCACCACCGGCACCCAGGTCGGGCAGGCGTCGAGCTTCGCGACCAACGACGAGATCGGCTCGGTCAACATCTATCCGGGGATCGCGGCGCCGGACAACCAGGGCTTCAACGCGCTCGGCGGCACCGTCGCCTACGAGACCAGGAAGCCGACCGCGGACGCCAACTTCCTCGTCGAGGGCGGGGTCGGCTCGTTCAATCTGTGGCACGGCGGCTTCGAGGCGAACAGCGGCGCGCTCGGCGGCGTCGACGGCCTGCGCATCCTGCTGCACTACGACCAGTCCTACAACGGCGGCTACCAGGACTACACGCCGTCGCGCTACCGCAGCATGCTGTTCAACGCCGACAAGCCGTATGACGGCGGCCTGTCGCACGTGACCGCGACCGTGACCTACAACACCGGGTTCGGCTACTCGACCGCGCGCAACCCGGTGCCGGCCGACCTGCTGAACGAGTTCGGTTCCTATTGGAACTTCGCGCCGAACGAGTTCTACAACCAGCTCGACAACCGGTTCCTGTTCGCCGACGTGGGCGACGAGACCTATGTCAATTCGCATCTGATCGCGGGCGCCAAGCTGTTCTACGAGCGCGAGGACGACCGGCAGGTCGAGTTCGTCAACGCCGACGAGATCTCCCCCACCTTCCCCTATCCGTTCTTCGGGGCGCCGTTCAGCCAGGCCGACATCCTGACCAGCGGTTCGTTGCAGCCGGCGCGCGCGAACGGCTTCCTGACCTATGATCCAGGCGCGGCGTTCGGTTTCCAGGCGAGGCCGCCGGGCTACGACGCACTCGCGATCCAGCAGGGCCTGCTCGGCGCCGGGCCCTACGCGATCAACGGGCAGACGACGTCGGCGCTGGTCGACACGATCCAGACCTTCGGCTTGCGGCCGAAGATCAACATTTTCCTGCCGCATAACACGATCACCATCGGCGGACTCGCGGCGCGGTCGGATGAGACGGAGTCGGAGTATTTCTACGGCGGCCAGAACTCGAACATCCCGGAAGTTTTCGGCTACAACGACGTGGGCGATCTCGGCGGCATCATCGGCACTTACCCGGGCGGGCTGCACAGGACCATTCTCGACGCCTACGCACAGGACAAAATCGACATCCTGGGCAACAGGCTGCACCTGCTGCCCGGGGCGACGCTGCAGACGGCGGTGTCGAGCTTCGATGCGGCCTATTCGACGGTCACCGGCGGCGGCTACAGCGACAACATCTACAACAAGGCGTTCCTGCCGAATTTCGGCGCCAGCTACGACATCACCAGGCACGTCAACCTGTATGGCGACTACGGGCGATACGATCTCTTCGCGCCGCTCAGCACCTACTCGCCGCTGGTCGACGCCAACAACCACTTCATCGGATCCTCGGCGCCGTCGCCTGAGACGCTGCACGACTACGAGGGCGGCATCCGCTACGACTCGCCTCGCCTGCTGCTCAACCTCGACTACTACTACGAGAAGGCGGACCATCTGATCGGGTTCTTCGACAATCCGTCGACCGGCCAGTCGGTGCACGGCAATCCCGGATCGGAGGAATTCAAGGGCGTCGAGCTGAACGGCAGCTGGCGCATCACCCGGGACTGGTCGGTGTTCGCGACCGGATCGTACAACCTGTCGAAATACCTGATGACGGCGCAGCCCTACTCGCCCGGCTGCGAGTGCTACCTGGCGGCGGTGACGCCGCAGGACGGGCAGTTCGGCTTCGCCTACGGCGACACGCCGCTCTCGACGGTGCCCGAGTGGCTGGCGAATTTCGGCTTCGAGTACCAGCACACCCACGTGCTCGTGCCGAAGGACCACGTCGATCTTCGGATGTATGGGCACTATGTCGGCGAGCAGTACGTCACCGAGGACATTCCCGGCTTTCCGTCGAACCAGAACGTGGTGACGGCAGGCAACTCGTACACCGACACCAGCTACCGGCAGCCGGCCTACACCACGTTCAACCTGCTCGCGACATACGATCTTCCGGTGCACCATGCGTATCTGAAGGACGTGACGTTCGCGCTGAACGTGCAGAACCTGTTCGACCTGAAATACTACCAGTACGAGTATCTGCAGATCGGGACTTTCGGCTATGGCGTGTACGGCGGCAACTCGTTCAAGACGGCGGTGCCGGGGGTGCCGGTGAACGTCACCTTCGACGTGGCGGCGAAGTTCTGAGGCGCTTGCAGGTTCGAGAGGCGCATAGTATGACGGTAAGTAATACAGAGGGCTGCTCATGAACGCGATCGTGGTGCGCAAGCAGGGCAATTCCGTCGGCGTGACGTTTCCCGCCGAGGTCCGGATACGCAGCGGGTTCGAGGTGGGGCAGGAGCTGACGCTGGTCGAGCTGGCCGACGGAGTGAAGCTGGTCAAGCGCAATCTCCGGCTCGAGCGCCAGCTGGCGCTGGCGCGCGACGTGCTGCGCGAGCAGGCGGACGCGTTGCAGGAACTCGCCAGGAGGTGAGCGGACCCGAGTTCCTGGAGCGGGATGTCGTGCTGTTCCTGCATGACCAGGCGCTCCGGGAATATGGCGGCGCGCAAGGGCTGCGCGATGACGGTCTGCTCGACAGCGCGCTCTCGCGCCCGGTGAACAAGTTCGCCTGCGAGGGCCCGATGGTGCGGCTGGTGGACCTCGCCGCTGCGTATGCGTTCGGCATCGCCAGGGATCACCCCTTCCAGGACGGGAACAAGCGAACCGCCTGGGGATGCTGCGTGCTGTTCCTGAAGATCAACGACGTGGCGGTCGCGCTCGAGGCCGCCGACGTGGTCTGCCGGATGCTCGACCTGGTCGAGCGGCGGCTCGACGAGACCGGCTTCACCGCGTGGCTCCTGCCGAGGTCAGGCCCGGGTCCCGGGCGCCACCAAGGCCGCGTGCCGCGAACCCGAGCCCCCAAGTTGGAGCCGCGATGAAGCCAGCCCCGCCGACGGTGCCCTCGCCCGGGTCCGGCGACCTGAGCGGCTCGCTCAAGCGCAACATCGAGGTGCTGCAGCGGCGCCGGCGCGAGGAGATCGCGTCGGGCAGCCGCCAGGAGCGCCTGGCGCAGGCGATCACCGCCTTCACCGGCAGCATGCGGTTCGTCTATCTGCACATCGCGCTGTACGGCGCATGGATCGTGGCGAACATCGGCATCGTGCCGGGACTGCCGAAATTCGATCCGTCGTTCGTGATCCTGGCGATGGAGGCGTCGGTGGAGGCGATCTTCCTGTCGACGTTCGTGCTGATCAGCCAGAACCGGACGGCGGTGGCGGCGGACAAGCGCGCGGATCTCGACCTGCATATCGGCCTGCTGACCGAACACGAGCTGACCAGGCTGGCGGAGGTGGTCACCGCGATCGCCGCGCGGCTCGACGTGCACCCGGGCGCGGACGCCGAGATCGAGGAGGTGAAGAAGGACGTGGCGCCCGAAGCGGTGCTCGACGAGCTCGACGCCAGAAGAGACTGATGACGATCGTGAGCCTGTCTCGCCGAAGGCGAAATCAAACTGCAATCGGGGCTCTGCCCCGAACCCCGCCAGGGGCCGGGCCCCTGGACCGCCAGATATTTTACTGGTTCGCGGGTCTGGGGCCGCCGGCCCCAGCGGGGTTTGGGGCGGAGCCCCAAGGCTCTGGGCGATAAACTCGGAGCTTCGGAGCCCCTGACGCTCAATCCCCCCGCGCCGGCTTCTGATGCCGCGCGCGCACCCCGCGTTCGATCGCGGCGGCGACGAGCGGGTCGATCTCGAGCTCCGACATGACGAACTCGAGCATCTGCAGCAGCGACTGCCCGTGCCGGCTCGATGCGGCGACGACCTCGCAGGCCAGCGCGTAGGCGGTCTCGCGCAGGCGCGGCTCCAGGGCGGCGCTGATCAGCCGGGCGGCATGGTTGAGGCCGTCCTCCTCGCGCAGCAGCCCGACCGCGGCCTCGGTCGCGTGCGACAGGCGCTCGGAGGTGACGTTCTGGAAGATCGGCAGGGTCTGCACCAAGCCGGTCATGACGCCGATCTCGCGGTCGCTGATGCCGAAACCGTCGGCGGCGGCGACCAGCACCATGGTGCAGATCAGCGCCTCCTGCGGGTCGAGCGCGGTCTCGCCGCCGCCTGTGATCGTGGTGCCGTCCATCGGTGTGTCCTGTCTGCTCGCGATCGTGTGACCATAGCGGTATGGCGCGGATCGGTCAGGTCAGGAAATCACGGGTGCGCGTGATGGCGTCCGCGAGGCCCACGCGCTCGATCGGGACGCCGGGCGGGAAGGCCGAGAACAGCCGGCTCGGCATGCGCCGGTCGAGCAGGACGAAGCAGCCGCGGTCGGTGGCGGTGCGGATCAGCCGGCCGAACGCCTGGCGCAGACGCAGGCGGGCGATGCGGTCGTCGTAGCCGGCGGGATCGCCGCCGGAGAGATGCAGGCGGCGCTCGCGGTGGAGGATGTCGGGGCGCATCCAGGGAACGCGCTCGAAGACGACGAGGCGCAGCGCCTGGCCGGGCACGTCGACGCCGTCGCGCATGGCGTCGGTGCCGAGCAGGCAGGAGTGGGTCTCGGTGCGGAAGACGTCGATCAAGGTGGCGTTGTCCATCGCGTCGACATGCTGGGCGAGCAGCGGCAGGCCGGCTTCCTCGAGCGGCGCCTTGATCCGCTCGTGGACGGCG
>CAXTUK010000184.1:0-5247 GCA_964247395.1 uncultured Acetobacteraceae bacterium | reverse complement strand
ACCGTGCCGTATCTGGTGACGATCGTGGTGCTGGCGGCGATCTCGTCGAATGCGGCGAGCGGGCGCCTGGCGGCCCCCGGCTCGCTGGGCAAACCTTTCCGTGCGGTCGGTTGAACAGGAGAGAGGCATGCTGGACAGACGCGGCTTGTTGGCGGGGGGTGCGGCCGGACTGGCGCTGGGCGCCGCCGGCCGGACTGCCCGCGCGGCGCAGACGTTGCGCGTGGCGTTCGTCTATACCGGCCCGGTCGGCGATCTCGGCTATTCCTACGAGCAGGAGCAGTCCCGGCTGGCGCTTCAGGCCGCACTCGGCGGCCAGGTCGCGACGCATTATGTCGAGAACGTGGCCGAGGGTCCGGATTGCGAACGGGGGATGCGCGACCGGGCCGCGGCCGGCAACGACATGATCTTCTCGACCTCGTTCGGCTTCATGAACTCGGCGGTGCGCGTCGCCAGGCAGTTCCCTCACGTGAAGTTCGAGCAGGCGACCGGCTACAAGGTCGCGGCGAACGTGGCGGAGTACAACATCCGCTGGTACGAGGCGCGCGCGGTGTGCGGAACGATCGCGGGGCACTTGTCGAAATCGGGCATCTGCGGATACGTGGCGCCGTTCCCGATCCCAGAGGTGGTGATGGGGGTGAATGCGTTCACGATCGCGGCGCGCAAGATCAATCCGGATTTCCGCGTGCGCATGATCTGGGTGAACAGCTGGTTCGATCCGGGCCGCGAAGCCGACGCGGCGAAGTCGCTGGTGGACGAGGGTGCGGATCTTCTTGCCCAGCACACCGACAGCCCGGCGGTGATGCAGACGGCGCAGGCCCGCGGCGTGCATGCGTTCGGCCAGAGCTCCGACATGGCGCGCTTCGGTCCGACGGCGCAGTTGACCGCGATCGTCGATCACTGGTCGCCCTACGTCATCATGCGAGCCAGGCAGGCGCTGGCGGGCACGTGGAAGACCGACGACGTCTGGTGGGGGCTGAAGGAGGATCTGGTGCAGCTCGCACCCTACGGGCCGGCGGTGAGCCCGGACGTGCGGCATGCGGCGGACCAGGTGCGGGCGGGGGTCGTGAGCGGGGCGCTGCACCCGTTCGCCGGGCCGGTGCGCGACCAGTCGGGGCATGTCAGGATCGCCGAGGGGGCGCACCCGGGCGACGACGTGCTGCAGAAGATGGACTGGTATGTGCAGGGAGTTTCGTGAGCTGAGCGCGCTGCCGGCGCTGATCGCGTCGATGGCGGCGACCGGGGGCGCCTGGCGCGTCGCCGTACCGCCCGAGTGGGAGCAGGGGCGCACCGTCTATGGCGGGCTGGTGGCGGGGCTCGCGGTCGAGACGGCGCAGCGGGCGCTGCCCGGGCTCGGACCGTTGCGGGCGGCGCAGTTCGCGTTCGTGGGGCCGGTGTCGGGTTCGCTCGTGCTGACGCCAACTGTGCTCCGGGCCGGACGATCGGTGACGTTCGTCTCGGTCGATGTCGGCGGCGACGCGGGCGGGGTCGCGACGCGGGCGCTGCTGTGCTTCGGGGCGGCGCGGTCCTCGGTGCTGACGCATGCGGCCTTGCCGATGCCCGAGGTGCCGGCGCCTGACATGTGCGGTGCGCTGCTGTCGGCCGAGGCCCCCGCGTTCATCGCGCATTTCGATGCGAGGCTGGCGCTGCCTGGAGGCTTCGGGAGCGGCAGCGAGGCCGCCGAGATCACGGCATGGTTCCGGCATCGCGAGGCGGACGGGTTGGATCCGGCGGTGGCGCTGGTGACGCTCGGCGACGCCTCGCCACCGGCGCCGCTGGCGATGGTGGACCGGTTCCTTCCGGTCAGCACGATGATGTGGTCGGTCGAGCTCGGGCCGGACCCGGGCCGCGGCACGCCGGGCGGGTGGCGGCTGTTCCAGCTCGTGGGTGACGCGATCGCGGACGGCTATGCGGCGGAGCGGATCACGATCTGGAGCGAGGATGGGACGCCGCTGATGACGGCGCGGCAGAGCGTCGCGGTGTTCGGCTGAGCTCCCGAGGAGAAGGACGAAGCGGACGCTCGCCGTCCTCGTCGCGAGGCACCCCGGACGTTGCTTCTCAACGCTCTATGCGGTTCTCGTCTGGCAGAATGACGTTCGTCGTACTATGATGCTCAAACGCGTCGTGAGTGCGGGGAGAGCCGAATGGAATCGGTCGATGTGCAGGATGCATTCAGTCGGGCTCGGTCCCAGGCGATCTCGGGCGATCGGAAGAGCTGCCGGATGGATCCGAACAGCCGGCTGTAGGCCGCCCAGACGGTGTCGGCGTGCGGGGCAGTCAGGGCGCGGAGGTCACCGAAATAGACGAACTCGGGCCGGGAGCCGCTCCTGACGTTGGCGAGCAATTCGAAGTAGTCGCGCACGAAGCGACGCACCCGCGCCTCGACGCCCTTCTGCTCGAGCGCGTCCTGCACGAGACGCTGGTGCAGCTCGATCGAACGCATGAAGGCGGCGGCGACGAGACGGCGAGGGTGGCGTCGTCGCGCAGGCCGTGCCGGTTGAAGACCGCGCCGGCCGCATTGAGGATTTCCTCCTTGCGACGATCGAAGCGGGCGGGTCTGGTGGTGATCCGGTCGGAGTCGCGAAGCGGCGTTCGGGTGCTGGACATGCCATCCTGCGAGCGGGAGGCGAGTGCTTATCATCGGGCCTCGCCGACACCAACATCGGAAGGCCGCCATCCCCAACCGCACCGCCGCCCCCCGATGTGTCCCGCTAGTTACGCAAACCGATCGTGCGGATCGGCGATGACGCCTGCTGGTGGCGCATGATGACGCCGCTCCGCACCGTCGGATACGGCTTGCTGCCCATCATGCCGCGCCAGATCACCCGGTTGAAGAGGGCGGTCGGCGCCTTGTCCTCGTCGGTGAAGTCGAAGCCCCTGGTCTGCTCCGCCCACCAGGCGCCGTCGTGCGTCGGGACGACGTCCGGGCCTTCGGCATACTGCACCAGGGCATGCCTGGTCTCGTCCGCCGCCGTGAGCAGGGTGGTCGTCCTCAGCACCGTGGAGGCGACCGCGTTGTAGTTCCATTCGGGACTCTGGGTGATGTCGAAGACGTCGGTCATCGGGCGCTGATAGGCGGTGTTGAGGTTGAGATGCCGCAGGCCCAGCACGTCCTCGATCGTACGGAGCATGCTGACGCTCGAGTAGCGGGTGCTGACGACGGCGTGCTTCCTGACATAGGGACCGACCACGTAGGCGGTCTCGCGATGCGCGTCCATGTGATCGCCGCCATCCTGCGCGTCGTCCTCGGTGACGAGGATCAGGGTGTTGCCGGCATATTGCTTGCTGTGGGCGATCATCTGGACCGTCCTGCCGACGGCATAGTCGTTGTCGGCCTGCTCGTCTTCGGCGGTGCTGAGACCGGCCTGGTACTGGCCGGCGCCGAAATTGCCCATGTGGTCGTGCATGTAGCGCAGCAGAACGAGGTTGGGCAGGTTGCCGTGACGCTCGAACTGCTTGAACTCGCGCTGGAACTCCTGGAAGCGCCAGAAATCGGGGTAGCCGTTGTCGAAACCGCGGAAATACGTGTCTGTGTAGGGGATCAGCGCCGAGGCGGCGGTCCACATCTGACGGGCGCCGGCCTGGCCGTTCACGCTGGCGGCGTAGGGATATTCGATCGGGGCGGCGTAGCCCGGGTCGGTCGGCTTGAGGCCGTAATGGCCGTTGTCCGAGAAGAAGCCGTAGTTGCGAACCGACAAGCCGGCGTTGAGAGCCGCGTCCCAGATGTGGCCCTGCTGCCTGGCGTCGTTGGGGCCGTCGGTTGCGCCGTCGTCGTTGGTGCCGGGGAGCATGTTGGTCGGGCCGCCCGGATACTGGTTCGCGTTCGCGGCGTAGTCGTAGCCGCCCGCGGTCGCCTGACGCGCGGCGACGGTCTGCGCGGGGGTGGCACCGACGTAACCCACGTCGACATTGTTGTCCTGGCCTTCGGCAACATAGGGCGCGTCGCCGCGATCGACCCCGAACGTGTAGTTCATCGGGATGTTCTTCTCGTTCCAGTCGGTCTCGCGACCTTCGGTCGACCAGGGCCAGCCGTTGCCGCTCACCTCGCCGCTGTCGAAGGTGTTGTCGAGGGTCACGAACTGGTTCGAGAGGCGGTGGAAGTTGGGCGTGATCGCGCGGCCGAAGAAGGTGATCGACGGATCGGCGTTGGCACCGTTGGTGAGGTCGCCGAGGATCTGGTCGAAGGTGCGGTTCTCCTTGACGATGTAGATCACGTGCTGGATGTGCTGATGCAGGAACTGCATCACCGGCGTGTCGGCGGGGTTGTTCTCGGCGGCGTAGCCGTTGTTGGCGGCGACCTGCGCGGTCAGGCTCGCGTACTGGCTGCTCGAAGGAACGGGCAGCACGAGAACGCCGGCCCGCTCGAGCTGGAAGACATACTGGTCGGCCTTGTATTCGTTGGCGAAGTTGTTGCCGCCCGGGACCGTCTTGTCGACGACGTGCGGCAGCGCGCTGGTGTTCTTGGCTGGATTGGAGCCGGCGTCGTCCTTGGCGTTGAAGACATACATGGTCCTGCCGTCGCGGCTGACCTGCACGGTCGTCGGATACCAGCCGGTCGGGACGAGGGCCGCGACCCTGTGCGGCGCCGGGCCGGACAGCGGAACGATCGCGACGTCGTTGGCGCCGCCGTTGGTCACGAACAGCGTCTTCTCGTCGGGCGAGAGTGCGAGGTTGTTGGTGGCCGCCCCGGTGTAGCGGTTCGCGGTGTCGGCGAGCACGCCGGGCGGCGCGATCGCGTCGATCTCCTCGACGACCTTGTTGTTCTTCGTGTTGATGACGGCGACCGTGTCGCTGTTGTCCTGGCTGACATAGAGCCTGGTCTGCGCCCTGTTCAGCACGAGGTTGTTCGGGCTGCCCGGGAGCGGAATGCGGGTGATGAATTTCGGCGTTCCGGTGCCGATGTCGACGGCGACGATCTCGCGGTCGCGAACCGAGGTCGCATAAAGCGTCGTGTCGCCCTTCAGCGCGACGCTGTACAGCGTCTCGCCGCCGGCGACGCCGTCGGCGCCCGACGTGTTGTAGGGCCGCAGGTCGTACTCGAACAGTTTCGCGCCATCGGACGTGCGGATCAGGGTGACGCTGTCGTCGAGCGAGTTGGCGATGGCGAGCAGCGAACCGTCGGGGGAGACGGAGAGGCCGCCGGACTGCGGGTACTGGCCGGCGCCGATGCCGCCAGGAAGCCCGTTCGCGCCGAGTCCGGCGTAACCGCCATGGCCGAGGTCGATGGTGCTCGTCTGCGCATACTGGCCG
>CAXTUK010000183.1:4248-5294 GCA_964247395.1 uncultured Acetobacteraceae bacterium | reverse complement strand
GCCCGAACCCTACACCACCGACCTCCAGCAGCTCGGAGTCGAGGTGCTGCACGGCCCCATCGACCTGCCGGCGTGGCTGGCGCGCCATGGCTCGGCCTTCGACCATGTCTGGTCGGCGCGCCCGGGCGTCACCGAACCGATCATCGACGCGATCGACAAATACTGCCCCGGTCGCCTGATCTACTTTACCCACGATCTCCATTTCCTGCGCGAGGAGCGCCGCGCAGCGCTCGAGCAGTCGCCCGACATTATCGAGGAAGCGAGACGTCTGCGTCGGACCGAACGCGACATTTTCCGTCGTGCCCGCATCGTGACGACACCGAGCGCCGATGAGATTCCGACCATCAGGTCGCTTGCGCCCCGGGCGACCGTCCGTGCGATCCCGCTCTACTCGGTCGCTTCCGCCTCGCGCGAGCTCGGCGCGAGTGATTTCGCCGCCCGCACCTCGATCCTGTTCGTCGGCGGCTACGATCATCTGCCGAACGTCGACGCCGCCATCCATCTCGCGACCGGGATCATGCCGCTGATCTGGCAGCGCGCCCCGCAAGCGACCCTCGTCCTCGCCGGCAGCAAGCCCACCGAAGAAGTGCTGGCGCTGGCCTCCGATCGCATCACCGTGCCCGGATGGATGGCCAATCTCACGTCCTTGTATGAGGCAGCGCGGCTGACCCTGAACCCGATCCGCTACGGCGCCGGCGTGAAGGGGAAAATCCTCGCCAGCCTGCAGGAAGCGGTTCCTGTCGTCACTACCTCGCTCGGCAACGAGGGGCTCGGTCTGGGCGATGACGTCGAAGCCCTCGTCGCCGACGACCCGGCCGCTCTCGCGCGCGCCGCTCTCCGTCTCCTCGAAGATCCCGATCTCGCTGCTCGGATCGCCAACGCCGGCCGTCGGCATGTCGCCGCTCGCTTCTCCGAGAGCGACGCCCGCCTGGTGCTCGACGAGGTGCTCGGCGAGACGCTCTGCTGCGTGTGCGGCGCCCGCTTCTCGCCGGCGCCGCTCTGCCCGTCCTGGGGGGGGCGGCGGCCCCCCCCGCGGCCGGGGGCCC
>CAXTUK010000183.1:0-4238 GCA_964247395.1 uncultured Acetobacteraceae bacterium | reverse complement strand
GCTCCGCGCCCCCCCCCCCCGCCCCGCGCCGCGCCCGGGCCCCCGCCCCCCGCCCCGCCCCCGCAGCCAGCATCCAACCACTCAGGGCGTTTGGCGTCGCGAGCCTCGCACAAGCACGCGCGATGGCGCCCGCCACGCCGCACCCCCGCATCCTCGTTCCTGCATGAGCGATCCGCTGCCCTCTGTCCTGATGGACCTGCGGCCCTGCTACGAAGGTTATGCCGGCATCCCGCAGGAGGTCCGCCTGCTGTTCGCGCTCTTCGCCAGGATGGACCTGCCCCGCTTCGGCGGCCTGATGTCCGGCATCCACTACACCTCGCGACGCCCCAAGCGGAACAGCACGCCGCACGAACGGGTCATCGCCCAGACCCGCGTATTGATCAGCCAGGACACCAAGCGCCAGCACTGGCCGACGCCGCTCGAGGCGACGCTGCCAGGGTTCGCCAAGCGCCGCCTGTTCAAGCCCTATCTCGCGTTCAGCGAGCTGTTCCGTCTCGAGCGGCTCAACCTGCCCATTCAGCCGGAGCTGTTCGAGGATTTCATCTGGACCAAGCTGTTCGAGAAGACGTTGCCGCCGCGGGATCGCCACCTGCTGCGCCGCGCCGAATATTTCGCGACCGAGCTCGGCCACGAATATGCGCGAAGCCTCAGCCTCCTGCCGCCGCTGTTCCGCAAGCGCCTCGACACCAGGGGCTGGGACCTGTTCTTCGCCGCCACCGTGTCACCCTACCTGCCGTCCAGGCAGACCGCGAGCGTCATCCGCTACTACGATGCCCTGCCGCTGCTCAGTCCGCACACGGTCGGCGAACCCTGGCCGCATGCGATGAGTCACGCGCGCATGCTCGCACGCAACATCGAACAGGGCGCGAGCTTCTTCTGCGATTCCGAACCGGTCAGAGACGACGTGCTTCGGCTGTTCCCGCAGGCGGAGAGCCGCATCCACACCATTCCTGTTCTCGTTGCCCCCGAGTACCGGCCCGAAGTGCGCCCGCAGCGCGACCTGAGAGTCATTCTCGGCAGGCGCGCCAGCCCGATCACCGCGCCGAAGCGGCCCGAACCGCCATCGTCCGCCGAGCTGCCTCGCTTGATTATGGCCGTCTCCACTCTCGAGCCGCGGAAGAATTATCTCAAATTGTTCCACGCCTTCGAGATCGCGCGCCGGATGACCACCCAGCCGATGCAGCTCCTCATCGTCGCCAATCCCGGCTGGCGGTCCGACACCGAGCTCAAGGAGCTCCAGGCACTGGTCCGGGAAGGCGCCTATCATGTCAGCGGCGTTCCCCTCAGCGAGCTTCGCATTCTCTATTCAATGTCGCACTGCGTCGTTACTCCGAGCCGCGCCGAGGGCTTCGACTATGCCGGCGTCGAGGGCATGGCCTGCGGCACGCCGCTGATCGCCTCCGACATTCCCGTCCATCGCTGGGTCTATGGCGACGCCGCCCTCTACTTCGATCCCTACGACGAAGAGGAGCTCGCCCGGCGCATCGCCAGGGTCGTCGAGTTGCCGCGCGAGACCGGCATGCTTGCCGACCTGCGTGAACGCGGCCTGCGACAGGCTCGCCTCTACCAGGCCGACGCGATCGCGCCGCGCTGGGAGCAGGCGATCGGCGCCCTGATGCCGCGTCGGCGGGCTCAGGCGCTCCCGGTCGACATCCGTCTGCTCGAACCGGCGATCGAGCGCGCGCAGTGACCCGCGACGCCATCGACCGGCGCGAGACCAACAATTTCGACGCGCTCCGGGTGTATGCGGCGCTGATGGTCATCTACGGCCATGGCTTCAACATGACCGGGCAGGTCGGTCCCGGCCTGTGGGGCGTCCCCTTCGCACGCGTCGGGCTCGACGTCTTCTTCTCGATCAGCGGCTACCTGATCACCGGCAGCTGGCTGTCCGAGCCTTCGCTGCGCCTGTTCTTTATCAAGCGCGCGCTCCGGATCTGGCCGGCGCTCGTCGCCTGCACCGTTCTCACCGCCTTCGTTCTCGGCCCGTTGGTGACGAGCGTCGGCCTGCATGCCTACCTGTCCAGCCACTACACATTCCGTTATCTCGCAAACATCCTGTTCTATTCGCGGCTCTACTTGCCTGGGGTCTTCCTGCACGCCCACTATCCCGGTGCGGTGAACGGGTCGCTCTGGAGCCTGTTCCCGGAAGTGCTCTGCTACGCGACCGTGCCGGCCACCTCCCTCCTCGTACCCAGTCTTCGCTGCCCGCTCCTCCTCCTCGTCGGCCTCGCCGCCGGCACGATCGGCCTCTGGATGTTCGAAGGGCCGCATTCCAGCATCGCCAGCATCTACGGCGCCGAGATCCGATACGTCCTGGTGACGATCCCCTTCTTCTTCATCGCCGCCTTTTACCGGCTCCTCCAGGACCGCACGCAGACCCTGTTCCGCGGCGACGTTTCCCTGCTGTTCCTCGTCGCGAACTGGGGCTTCTCGAGCTGGTTCTCCTGGTGGAACACCCCGCTCGAATGGCTGACGCTGCCCTACATCGTCATCTTCTTCGGCCGGTCGGCGATGCCGGTCGTAAGGCACACCGCACGTTTCGGCGACGTTTCCTACGGTGCCTATCTCTACGCCTTCCCGATCCAGGTGCTCGTCATCCAGTACGTCCCGACCGACTACCCGATTCCGCTCTGTGCGGGCCTCGCCCTGCTCGCCGGCTTCGTCTCCTGGCATCTCGTCGAAAGGCCGGCGATCCGGCTGATCCGTTTCGTCGGGCATCGGACGCTGCCTGCCTCGCACGCCATCCGCTCGGAGCGCCCCGTATGACCGATTCGACACGCGACGCGACCGAGATCTGGGATCGGCGCTATCAGGACGGTGAGCATGTCGGATCGCAACCGGTTATCGAGGGTGATCCGATCGACTACACGCAGCACAAGTTTCTCTACGGACATGCGATCGCGAAGCCGCAGACAGGATCGCTCGACGGCTACAACCTCGACCGGGTCGCAAACGTCTATCTCGTCCCGAAGCCCGGCCGAATGCTTGCACTCGGATCGGGTATGGCCTTCACCGAAGAGCATCTGCTCTCACTCGGGGCGGCCGAGAGCATCGTCGCCTACGAGATGTCGCGCGTCGCCTGCGAGGCCGCGTCTGCCCGCGTTGCCGGCAAGCCATACGGCGGCAAGCTCGAAATGCGCGCGACCGACGTGCTCGAGGATGAGTTGGCCGACTCGTCCTACGACGTTGTCTTCGTCCAAGCTGCCATCCATCATTTCGAGCGCATCGACGAGATGTTCGCCCTCATGCATCGCGTCCTGAAACCGGACGGGCTGCTGATCTTCGACGAATATATCGGACCCGACCATCATCTATATCACGCCGAGGTCATGGCTGTGATGAACGAGATCAACGACTGCCTCGCCCCTTCCTATCGCTGGGACGTCCTTTCCGGTCAGACCCGTGCCCAGGTCCCGATCCCGTCCCTCGAATGGATGCTCGGCCATGATCCGACCGAAGGTGTGCACGCATCACGCATCCTGCCGCTGACCTATCAGTGGTTCGACGTCATCGACCGGTCCGATTATGGTGGCACCATCATGCGGCCCTTTTTTACCGGTATCTTGCCGAATTTTGAGTGGACCGACCCGAAGGACCAGACGGTCGCGCGCCTGATCGTTCTTATCGAACAACTGCTGACCAGGAGCGGCATCTTACCGCACTATCACACCAGCGTCGTCGCCCGGCGACGCGATACGCCGCTCGCGCCGCTCCACGATGCCGAGATCGCTCGCATTGCCCATGCCGGCTGGCAGCTGTCCCAAGTCGCGCCGCCACGGCCGACGAAAATCCAGCGCGCGTTCGGCCGTTTGAGGCGCGCGCTGGCCGAATTGCGCGGCCGCCCCGCGCACGCCGGCACTCAGCCCGGCTGCAGCAGCACCTGATACACCGCCAGCCAGTACGGTCCGATGAACAGGATCGCCAGCGCCGCCAGCCCCGTCCACGCGCCGACCGCGCAGAACGCCACCATCCCGTTGATCCTGCCCTCGCGCGCCGCGGCGACCGATCCGAACGACAGCCACGCCCAGATCAGGAACACCACCAGGAACAGCCACCAGTACATCTCAATATGCTCCGCCGTTCGAAGCCTGGACGTAGACGCGCTCGGCGAAATGCGTCATCCACCACAGCCGCTGGTCGGGAGCCACGTTCGTATTGCCGAACGCGATCGGGCAGTAGGCGACCGTCAACCCGTTGACGAGGTCCTCGGTCTTGATCCCGGGGGCTGCCGTCCGCAC